>NZ_CAUWHO010000006.1:0-98298 GCF_963558545.1 uncultured Tyzzerella sp.
TGTATTAATTTTTGGGAATAAAAATATATAGGAATATCTGTTTTTGAATACAAAGGATTCAAAAAATTGATTAAAACAATTAAGATATGACTTATATTTTTAGAGTAAAAATTATATACGGGTGTTTGTATTAATTTTTGGGAATAAAAATATATAGGAATATCTGTTTTTGAATACAAAGAATTCAAAAAATTGATTAAAACAATTAAGATATGACTAATATTTTTAGAGTAAAAATTATATACGGGTGTTTGTATTAATTTTTGGGAATAAAAATATATAGGAATATCTGTTTTTGAATACAAAGAATTCAAAAAATTGATTAAATACAATTAAGATATGATTTATATTTTTAAAGGGAAAATTAAATAAGCATTTATTTTATAAATAAAGTATTTAAAAAATTAATTAAATTACTTGATAATTTATATTTAAAAATGTATAATTTATGTTAATAGTGAAAAAATAAAAGGATATTAGGTGATGGTATGAAACAAAATATAATAGCCATAGATGTTATGGGTGGAGATAATGCACCTTATGAAACAATAAAAGGCAGTATAGATGCTATTAATGAAAATAAAGATATAAAGCTTATATTAGTTGGTAAAGAGGATATTATTAATCAGGAATTGCAAAAATACCAGTATAATAAAGAACAATTAATAGTGCAAAATGCAACACAAGTAATAGAAACAACGGAAAGCCCTACATCTGCTATTAGAGAGAAGAAAGATTCTTCTATTGTAGTAGGCTTAAAATTACTAAAAGAAGAAAAGGCAAAAGCTTTTGTATCTGCTGGTAGTACTGGTGCTCTCCTTACAGGTGCAACTGTTATTATAAAGCGTATAAAAGGTGTGGAAAGGCCAGCTCTTGCTACGTTAATACCAAATGCTAACAATGGATATACATTTTTAATAGATTCTGGTGCTAATATGGACTGCAAGCCTTCTTATTTACCTAACTTTGCTAAAATGGGTAAAATATATATGGAAAATATAATGAAAATTAATAACCCTAAAGTTGCTATTGTAAATGTAGGTTCAGAAAAAGAAAAAGGCGACACTTTTACAAAAGAGGCTTATGAACTTTTAGAGCAAACTAAAAATATAAATTTTGTTGGTAATATAGAGGGTAGGGAAATACCAGCAGGAGAAGCCGATATTGTTGTATGTGATGGATTTGTAGGTAATGTTATATTAAAACTATCTGAAGGTATTGTTAAAACATTTTCACAAGTAGTAAAAAAAGAAATAACTTCTAATATTTTATATTCTATTGGAGGTGTTTTATCTAAAGGTGCTTTTAAAAATATTAAAAAGAAATTTGATTATGCAGAGGTTGGAGGAGCACCTTTTTTAGGCCTTAAATCTCTTGTTGTTAAAGCTCACGGCAGCTCTAATGCTAAAGCTATAAAAAGTGCTATAAATCAATGCTATAAATTTATAGAATCAGATATAGCAACAAAAATAGAAAATGCTATTTTAGAAGATAATAACTTGTAAAAAAATTTATAAAAAATGCAAAAAAGACTTGTAAAATTTACTTTTATCTAGTATATTTATATGTGTTAAAAAATATAAGGAGGTAATTCAATATGGTATTTGAAAAAGTTAAAGAAATTATTGCAGAACAAATGAGTATATCTGAAGATGAAATAACTTTAGAAACAACTTTTGCTGATGATTTAGGTGCAGATTCTTTAGATTTATTCCAAATTATATCTGATTTAGAAGATAGCTTTGGTATTGAGTTTCAAAACGAAGATGCAGAAAAAATCAAAACTGTTGGAGATGCAGTAAATTATATAGAAGCTGCAAAATAATTATATTATTTTTAGTGAGCCATACCTTTAATTATTATAGGTTAAGCTCACTTTTTTATAAAATATTAAATGAATAAATTTTTGTTAAATATAAATAATAGATATATATTGTATTTATTTTTAAGAAAGATTTATTACAAGGAGGATAAATGAATATAAATTTAGGGTATAATTTTAAAGATGAAAATTTATTAAAAGTTGCATTAACTCATACATCTTTTAGCCACGAAAGAAGAGAAAATATAGAAAATAACGAAAGATTAGAGTTTTTGGGAGATGCCGTTTTAGAGCTTGTTATAAGCAAGCATATTTTTACAAGGTTTGGCGAGCTATCAGAAGGAGAGCTTACTAAGCTTAGAGCAAGTATAGTGTGTGAAGGGTCTTTAGCTAAAAAGGCTAGAGAAATAAATATAGGGCAAAATATTATGCTTGGCAAAGGGGAAGAAATTACAGGTGGTAGAGAAAGAGATTCTATACTAGCAGATGCTTTTGAGGCAATTATAGGTGCTATATATATAGACTCTAACGATATATTGGAGGCTCAAAATTTTATATTAACTAAAATGGAAGATATTATAAAAGAAAAAAGGTATACATTTGAAATGAACGATTGTAAAACATATTTACAAGAAATTATACAAAAAGACAGTATAGAGCCTTTAAAATATGAAATAATAAACGAAGAAGGTCCAGCACACGACAAAGTATTTACAGTAAAGGTAACGCATAACAATAAAGAGCTAGGCATAGGCAAAGGTAAAAATAAAAAAGATGCAGAGCAAGCAGCAGCTTATAAAGCTATAAAGCTATTAGAACAACAATAATTATTATAGTATATATACTTGTTATATATACTTTTTTTTGATATAATAACCCTTGAGGTGAAATTTATGTTAGTTTTTTCTATCGAAAACGATGAAGTAAAAATTTTTATGCAAAAACTTTTAAGAGAAGAGGCTTTTGACAAATTAGAAATTAGAAATATATCTTTAGAAACTATTGTAAAATATGAAATTTTGGGAAATATAAATAAAGATTATTTACAAGAAGATGAAAATAGATATTTTGTTAAATGGAAAGAACTAAAACCATATATTGTAAGCATTATAAAAGGTAATGTAAAGCCTAAGTTTTTTAAAATAGTATTTTCTTTAGACGATAATATTGTTAATAGTGTTTGTGATAATGCTAATGCTATGTTTTTAAATATAACTTATCAAAATGATAAAATAACAGGCACAACAGGTACAAGCCAAAAGGTATTTTCCTTAGATAAAAAAGAGGATAAAGTATGGGAAGATATTATTTTAAAATTTTTTAAGAAAAATGGGATAAATATAAATATTGAAAATTAAAAATTATAAGGCAAGATATTTATCTTGCCTTTTGTATAACTATTATAATTAAAATTAAGATTTTATAAGGAGGATATTATGGAAAAAGGATATATACAAATTTACACAGGAAACGGTAAAGGGAAAACAACTTGTATGTTAGGGTTAACGCTTAGAGCATCTGGTGCAGGTAAAAAAATATATATAGGACAATTTATGAAAGATGACGAATATAGTGAGATAAAAGCTATAAGGCAGTTTTTACCTAATGTTACAGTTGAGCAATATGGAACAGGTAAAGGTTTTGCTAAAAAAGGTGCATTAAAAGATTATGATATATCTTGTGGAAACAATGGATACGACAGAGCAATAGAAATTTTAAAACAAGATGAATACGATATATATATTTTTGATGAAATAAATGTGGCTGTTTATATGGAAATATTAACAGAAAAGCAAATACTAGATTTGATAGATATAAAGCCAGAAAAGGCAGAGCTTATATTAACTGGAAGATATGCTTTAGAAAGTGTTAAAGAAAAGGCAGATTTAGTTACAGAAATGAAGGAGATAAAACATTACTACAAGCAAGGGGTTATGGCTCGTGTTGGTATAGAAAAATAAGAGAGGGACATATGATAGATTATAAATTTGTTTTCGATTTAGACTCTACAATAACAAAAGAAGAAGTATTACCACTAGTGGCTAAAGAGATAGGACTTTATGAAGAAATACAAATCTTAACAGAAAAAGCTATGAATGGACTAGAAGACTTTTCTTGTAATTTTATAAATAGAGTTAATATGCTAAAGGATATACCTTTAGAAAAAATACATAAAATAGTAGAAAAAGTAGAGCTAAACGAATATATAGAAAAATTTATTTTAGAAAATAAAGAAAAATGTTATATTGTAACAGGAAATTTAGATATAATAATAAAGCCTATTTTAAAAAGGCTTAATATGGAAGACAGATATTTTTCTTGTAAAGGGATAATTAAAAATAACAAAATACATAGTGTAACAAAAGTTATTAATAAAAAAGACGTAGTTAAAAATTTTAACTTTAAATTTGTTGCCGTTGGTGATGGTGATAATGATATAGATATGATAAAACTTGCAGATGTTGGCATAGGCTTTGGAGGTAGCAGAGAGATATCTTGTAACCTAAAAAATAGTGCCGACTATGTTATTTATGATGATAAAGAATTATATAGATTTTTATATAATTTGATGAGAGGTTAATATGGTGTTTAAATATGCTATAATAATAGGATTTATAATAGATTGTATATTAGGAGACCCACAAAATCCACTACACCCAATAAGATTATTAGGCTATATAAACAACATAGGGATAAAAATATATGATAATTTAAATATAAAAAAGGCTAAGATACAATTTATATATGGTATTATAATGAATATAAGCATACTTGTTTTAGTTTTTTTATTTTGTACATTTTTAGTTAAAATTTTTTATAGTATAAACTTTTACTTAGGCATTATATTTGAAAGTATAATGAGCTATTTTATAATAGCACCTAAATGTCTTTATACAGAAAGTATGAAAATATATAAAGAGCTTAAAAATAACAATATAAAAAATGCTAGGGTATATTTATCTTATATAGTTGGTAGAGATACAGAAAATTTAGAAGAAGAAAAAATAGTTAAGGCAACAGTGGAAACTATATCAGAAAATTTATCAGATGGTGTTATAGCACCATTAATATTTTTAGCTATTGGTGGTGTGCCTTTAGGTATGGTGTATAAAGCTATTAACACTTTAGATTCTATGATAGGTTATAAAAATGAAAAATTTATATATTTTGGTAGATTTTCTGCTAAGCTAGATGATTTTGTAAACTTTATACCAGCTAGAATTTCAGCAATTTTTATGATAATAGCAAGCTTTTTAGCAAGGCTTAACTATAAAAATGCAATAAAAATTTATATAAGAGATAGATATAATCATTTAAGCCCAAACTCTGCTCAAACAGAGTCGGTATGTGCAGGAGCTTTAGGTATACAATTAGGGGGAACAAGCACATATAAAGGAAAAATTGTAGAAAAGAAAACAATAGGAGATAGTCTTAGAAAGGCTAATATAGAAGATATAGTACTTGCTAACAAGCTTATGTATATATCTACAATAATTTATGTAATAATTTTATTAATTATATGGTGGTAAAATGTATAAATACGAACACGGTGGAAACGAAATTTTTAAAAATAAAAATATAATAGATTTTTCTGCTAATATAAATCCTTTAGGGTTAAAAGAAAATAGCTTGGATATATTAAAAAATGCTTTAGATAAAAGTGTTTTTTATCCAGATAATTTTTCTACTAATTTAAGGAAAGCTATTGGTAAATATGAAAATATAAATGAAGATTATATATTTTGTAGCAATGGTGCATCGGATATAATTTTTAGAATAGTTAATTATATAAAGCCTAAAAAAGCATTAATATTAGCGCCTACTTTTGCAGATTATGAAAGAGCTTTAAAAACTGTAAATTGTAAAATATATAAGCATTTTTTGTTACAAGAAAACGATTTTAACTTAAAAGAGGATATATTAGAATTTATTAAAAAACAACAATTTGACATAATATTTTTATGTAATCCAAACAACCCAACAGGTCAATTAATAGAAAATACATTAATAGAAAAAATTTTAAAAATTAGCAAAGGTTATGTTTTTGTAGATGAATGTTTTATAGATTTTATAAAGGGGAATGATAAATATACTTGTAAAATGCTTACAAATAAATATGATAAGTTAATTATACTAAAAGCATTTACTAAAATATTTGCATTAGCAGGTTTTAGGCTTGGGTATTGTATAACATCTAATTTAAAAACTATAAATAACTTATATTTTTATGGAGCAGACTGGGCAGTTTCTATATTTTCTCAAGAAATGGGAGTATATTGCCTTAAAGATTGTAAAGAATATTTAGAAAAAAGTTTAGCATACATAAATGTAGAAAAAAACAAAATAATAGAGAGCCTTAAAAATTTAAATTTTAAAATAATAGGAAGTAATGCTAATTATATATTTTTTAAAGGATATAAAGGATTTGATAAAATTTTATATAATAAATACAATATTTGTATAAGAAATTGTGGTAATTATACTAACCTTACAGACGAGTATTTTAGGATAGGAATATATAAAAAGGAACAAAACAAAAAGCTAATAGAAGCAATAGAACAAATAGAAAAGGGGATAAAATGATAAAACAAAATTTAAAAGGAAAAAAGTTTGTAGCATCTTATAGTGGTGGAAAAGATAGTATGCTTGCTATATATAGAGCTATAAAGGCAGGGCTTGAGCCTTTATGCTTTATTATAACATATAATAAGGACAGAAATTTATCTTGGTTTCACGGTG
Organism: uncultured Tyzzerella sp.; assembly: GCF_963558545.1. NCBI lineage: Bacteria > Bacillati > Bacillota > Clostridia > Lachnospirales > Lachnospiraceae > Tyzzerella > uncultured Tyzzerella sp. The sequence continues at coordinate 6,563 of NZ_CAUWHO010000006.1, forward strand.
TGCCTAAAGGGTTGTTAGATAGTGTGTCAAAATCTTTAAATATACCTATATGGCTTATAGAAACAAATGGGGAAGAATATACTAAAAATTTTGAAAAAGGACTTGCTAAGGCAAAAGAGCTAGGAGCAGAAGTTTGTATATTTGGAGATATAGACTTAGAGGGACACTTACAATGGTGTAGCCAAAGATGTGATAATGTAGGGATTAAACCTTGTTTTCCACTTTGGAAAGAAGATAGAAAAAAGCTTGTATATGAATTTTTAGATAGTGGATTTACAGCTACATTTACTGTTATAAACACTAAAAAGTTAGATGATAGATTTTTAGGTATGACTATGACAAAAGAAATATGCGAACAAATAGAAAAAGAAGGGGCAGATATATGTGGAGAAAATGGAGAGTACCATACTTTTGTATCTGATGGCCCTATCTTTAAAGAAAAAGTTAAATTTAATGTTGGTAATAAAATAGAAAGTAATGGCTATTCTATTTTACCTATTTTAGACTAGAAATAATTGATAAAAATAATAATATTAAATTTGAAGTTATAATTATTGCAATAAATATTTTTAAAACTACTAATGTTATTGATGAATATTTACTATACTTCTTTTTAGCTAAAAAATAGCATAAAACAAATATGCAAATAGTAAATATACCAGAAAAGTTTTTAAATATGTAATAATATAAAGTGCCATATTTTGTTTGTGTACAAGACATAATAATATTAAATATACATAAAGAAAGGCTTATTTTATCAATATTTTTATTAATAAAATTTTTAATAAAAACACCCCCTATATTTTATTAAATATATGGATATTATATAATATACTTTAAGTAAAGTAAAGAAATGATAAAAATTTTAAGGAGAATATAAATATGAATATACCAAAAGACCCATATATGTTATTAAGTTTTATAAATACAAAGCTTAGAGATGATTTTGATAGCTTAGATAGTTTTTGTGATAATTATAATACTAATAAACAAGAAATATTAAAAAAATTACAAGATATAGGCTATAAATATGTATGTAGCGAAAATCAATTTAAGGCTTAGGTGTAAAAAATGATTAGTTTTATAAAGGGAAATATAGAAGTATTAAAAGACGGTATAATAATAATAGAAAATAATGGTATAGGTTATAGAGTAAATGTTTCTGAAAATTTATATGGTTATTTATGTAAAAATAAAGAAAATGTAAAGCTATATACATTTATGAACGTAAAAGAAGATGATATTTCTCTTTTTGGATTTTTAACATTAGAAGAATTGGAACTTTTTGAAAGGCTTATAACTGTGTCTGGTGTAGGCCCAAAAGGAGCAATATCTCTATTAAATGTTATGAGCCCACAAGAGATAATATCTGCTATTATAACATCGGATATAAAGGCTTTATCTAGTGGACAAGGCATAGGTAAAAAAATAGCACAGAGAATAGCCTTAGAGCTAAAAGATAAGGTGGATATACTAGACGCTATAAATATAGAGCCACAAATAGTAGAAGATATAGAAGAAGATAGTACAACTAAAGAAACTTTAGAGGCTTTAGTTGTACTTGGGTTTACTAAGCAAGAAATACTAAAAGCTATTAACTCTATTGAAGATAAAAATATACCAGTAGATAAAATGATAAGCTTATGTCTTAAAAAATTATCTAAGTAGGAGATGATTAGTATAAAAGATAGAATAATAACATCAGATTTTAAGCAAGAAGATATAGAGGTAGAAACAAAGCTACGCCCACAGAGTATAGATACATATATAGGACAGCAAAAAGTAAAGGAAAACTTAAAGGTATATATAAAAGCTGCAAAAATGAGAAATGAACCTTTAGACCACGTTTTGCTATATGGCCCTCCAGGGCTTGGTAAAACAACATTATCTAACATTATAGCTAACGAAATGGGAGTTAGTATAAAAACAACATCAGGGCCAGCCATAGAAAGAGCAGGGGATATGGCAGCTATATTAAATTCTTTAAATGAGGGTGATATACTTTTCATAGATGAGATACATAGGCTTAATAGAACAATAGAAGAAGTGTTATATCCTGCTATGGAAGATTTTTCTCTTGATATAATGATAGGTAAAGGGCCAAGCAGTAAAAGTATAAGAGTAGATTTGCCAAAATTTACTCTTATAGGGGCAACTACAAGGATAGGACTTTTGACAAATCCATTAAGAGATAGATTTGGTGTAATAAGCCGTTTGGAAATGTATAACCCAGATGAACTAAGCCAAATAGTAAAACGTTCTGCTAGCGTTTTAGGGATAGATATAGAAGATGAAGGGGCAATTGAAATAGCAAGGCGTTCTCGTGGGACACCTAGAATAGCAAATAGATTATTAAAAAGGGTAAGAGATTTTGCTCAAGTTAGATATGATGGTAACATAACAAAAAATGTTGCAAATGAAACATTAAATCTTTTAGATGTAGATAAACTAGGCCTTGACCCTATTGACCAAAAAATATTAAAAACTATTATAGAAAAATTTTCTGGAGGCCCTGTTGGGTTAGATAACCTTGCTGTATCTATAGGAGAAGAAAGTGATACAATAGAAGAGGTATATGAACCTTATCTTATACAGTTAGGCTTTATAAAAAGAACACCAAGGGGTAGAGAAATAACAGAAATAGGTTATAAACATTTTGGAATAAATTTTTAGCTATAACAAATTATTTTATATTATTTTAATAAATATTAAAAATAAATTAATATTTTATTTAATATTATAATACTTTAAAAAAAATAATCGTATTATAATGTGTAAAACTTTAGGAGGTTAATTAATATGAAAAATAAAATAGCAATAATAATAGGAGTTATAGTAATAGGTGTAGCTGGTATAGGGGTGGTAACACTTTCTAAAAAGCCAAAAAATGCTGAGGCTATACCTACAGTGCAAATAGATAATGTTAAAAACCAAAAAATGGAAATAACGGTAGATGCAGATGGTACTGTTGCATTTAGAGATAAAATATCTATTTATGCAAAAAATACAGGCAAAGTAAATAATTTACCTATAAAGGAAGGCGATTTAGTAAATACAGGTGATGTTTTAGTAAATTATGATAAATCGGCTTTAGAAAATTTACAAAGACAGCTTGAAGATGCTAAACTTTCTTTAAAATCGGCTAATTTAGCTTTACAGGGGCTTATGATACCAACTGATGAAAGCCAAATAAAACAGTTGGAGGCACAAATTAGTCAATCAGAAAAAACAATAATAGATTTACAAAATAATATTACACAGTTAGGTAAAGATATAGAAAAAGCTAAGTCTGATTTAGATGGGGCAAATATATTATACTCTCAAGGGGCAATATCTCAAACAGAATTTAATAATTTTCAAACTACTCTTACAAACTTTGAAAATCAAAAAATAAGTGTAGAAAATAGCTTAAATTCTGCTAAAAAACAATTAGAGGCTAACAAAGCACAATATGAAAGTGCAAAAAATAAAAATCAAGACCCTAATATGAAAAATAAAATAGAAAGCCAAAAGGTTATGGTACAACAGGCTCAGCTTAGAGTAAATCAACTTACAGAAGACATAAATGATTTTGAAACAGTGTCTACATCACCAATAACAGGTACTTTAGTAAAACTTTATGTTGCAGACGGAGAAGCTGTAACAGAAGGTAAAATTGTAGCTGAGGTAGGAAACTTAAACGACCTTGTTATAGAATCTTACATACCAGAATATGATATGAATGGAGTTGCCATTGGGCAAGAAGTTTTAATAAAAAGCGACACAACAGATGAAGAATTTAAGGGGCAAATAACAAAAGTGTATCCTTTAGCAGAATTAAAAAATATAGGTGGTAGCGAAAAAAGTGTTGTAAAAGTTGAAATATCTATGCCTGCTAATACATCTTTAAAAGCAGGATATACAACAGATTTAACTATTACAACAAAAGTAGATGAAAACGCTTTAGTTATACCTATTATGTCTTATATGTCTGAAAAGGTAGATGATGTTAGCTCAGAATATGTATTTGTAGTTAAAGAAGACGGTACTATTGAAAAAAGAAATATAAAAGTTAAAAATATTAAAAATTCTGTTGCATCAGTGGAAGGACTTTCTGAAGGGGAAAAGGTTGTATCTGCTCCAACAGAAAATATGCAAAATGGTATGAAAGTTACACCAATGGATAGTTCCGTACAACAGGGGCAAAAAGGTGCTAAGCCTAGTATGTAAGGAGGTACTAATATGAGCATAATAGAAGTAAAAGATGTAAGAAAAATATATAAAAATGGCAAGATAGAAGTGGAGGCATTAAAAGGAATAAACTTTAAAGTAGAAAAAGGCGAATTTGTTTCTATAATGGGGTCTTCTGGTTGTGGTAAATCTACAATGATGAACATTTTAGGGTGTTTAGACACACTATCATTAGGAGAGTACATATTAGATGGGGAAGATGTTAGCAAAATATCTGGCAAAAAGCTTGCATTTGTTAGAAATAAGAAAATAGGGTTTGTATTCCAATCTTTTAACCTTTTGCCTAAATTATCGGCATTACAAAACGTAGAGCTCCCTATGGTGTATGCAGGCATTGGTAGAGAAGAAAGAAGAAAAAAAGCTTTATGCTCTTTAGATATAGTGGGGCTTTTGGGAAGAGAACACCATAAGCCTAATGAAATGTCTGGTGGGCAAAGACAAAGGGTAGCAATAGCTAGAAGCCTTGTAAACGACCCAGCTATAATATTGGCAGATGAGCCAACAGGTAACTTAGATTCTAAGTCTACTTTTGAGATTATAGAGATTTTTCAAAAGCTTAATAATGAAGGTGTAACAATAGTTATGGTTACCCACGAGCCAGATGTTGCAGAATATACAAAGAGGATAATTCGTTTTAAAGATGGTTTAGTTTTGGAGGATTATTTAAATAAAACCCAAAAGATAGTAGGTGAAAGCTAATGAATATTATAGAAAATTTTAAATCGGCTATATTTAATATTCTAGCTAGCAAAATGAGAACTTTTCTTACTACTCTTGGTATAATTATAGGTATAACAGCTGTAATAATAATAACAGCTATTGGTAGAGGCTTTCAAAATGATATGAATGAAAGTTTTTCGGGTATAAATGTAGATTCTGTATCAGTTGCAACATCAATGGACAAAACAATAAGGGATAAAGATAAATTTACATTAGATGATGTAGAAGATTTAAAAAAGATACATAATATAAGTTTTGCATCGCCAAGTTACGGAGCTGATGTTTCTGTAGAGCTAAAAGACCCTTCACAATTAGAAAGCTGTGTTTTAAATGGCTCTAATGAAGACACAAAAGGGTTATCAGGCTTAAAAATGAAATATGGTAGATTTATAGATGAAAGAGATAGAAATAGTAAATCTAAAGTAGCAGTAATAGATAATAAGCTTGCTAAAAAAATATTTGGTAGAGAAGATGCATTAGGAGAAATAATAAAAGCAGAAACAGTTTTTGGTAATATAAAAAGTATAGATTTGGAAGTAATAGGTATCTATGAAACAGAAAGCGAATTTTACACACCAGAAATATATTACCCAATAGAAACAGCTATGGATTTTTTAGATAATAGACAACAAAATATTGAAAGTATTAGTTTAAAGGTTGAAGATACTGGTATATTTGAAGAAACAAAAACTTTAATATTAAAAACATTATCTGCTAACCATAATAACGAAGAAGATACATATATAGTTAATTCTGCATTTGATATGATTAATTCTATGAATGGGACTATACAAATAGTTACAGTATTTATAGGGCTTGTAGCAGGTATATCCCTTTTAGTAGGTGGTATAGGAGTTATGAATATAATGCTTGTAACAGTTACAGAAAGAACAAGAGAAATAGGCATAAGAAAATCTTTAGGTGCTACTAATGGGAATATAAAAATGCAATTTTTAATAGAGGCTATAACTGTAGCATTACTTGGAGGGATTACAGGGATAATATTTGGTTATATAGGGAGCTTTTTAGCAGGTAAGGTAATATCTATTTTAGGGTCTACATTAAAGCCAGAAATTTCTATACCAGTTGTTATAGGTGCAGCTTTAGTATCTAGTATTATAGGTATTATATTTGGAGTATATCCAGCAAGTAAAGCTGCTAAGCTAGACCCAATAGAAGCGCTTAGATATGAATAAAGGAGTGTGATAATATGAATATTTTTGAAAATATATCTGCTGCTATATCTAGTGTTTTTTCAAATAAAATGAGAACATTTCTTACTATGATAGGCATTATAATTGGTGTATCATCTGTTATAACTATAACTGCTCTTGGCAAAGGCTTTGAAAACACTATTTCAACTACATTTGAAATATTAAATTCTAAAGCAATACAAATAATGAAAAACTGGGGTTCAGGGCTTACTGCTAAAGATAAAATATTTTTAGAAGATTCTGATAATATAAAAAAACACCCTAATGTAAAATCTAGCTCGGCGTATTTTTCATCAAGAGCAAGCATAACTTTAAAAAATCCAGATGAGGAAAAGGCACTAAGTATATTTGGTTCGGAAGTAGAGTTTTCTAATATGCAAAAAAACTTTTTTAGAATTAAATATGGAAGAGTTTTTACAGAAAAAGAAGATGATATTAAAGCAAAGGTATGTATCATAGATGAAAATATAGCTATGGAAGTTTTTGGTAGAAAAGATGTTGTAGGTGAAAGAGTAAATCTATTTATTAATAATAAAGACTACGACTTTGAGGTGGTTGGTGTTACTAGTGGAGAAAATGCTGTTATGATGGGTAGCATTATATCTATGCCTATTAATACTATTCTTGATATACATCAAACAGAAGAAATTGATATGCTATATGTAGAGCTTCACGATACAGAAAATTTAACAAGGTCAAAAAATGAAATTATTAGAATGTTGGCATCAAATCATAATACAACAGATGATAAATATATGGCTCTTTCTAATATGGAGCAAGTGGAAATTATTGAAAAAGTTATAAATATGTTTACTATGTTTATAGGATTTGTGGCAGGTATATCCCTTTTAGTAGGTGGTATAGGGGTTATGAATATAATGCTTGTAACAGTTACAGAAAGAACAAAAGAAATAGGTATAAGAAAGTCTTTAGGTGCTACTAATAGAAATATAAAAACACAATTTTTAATAGAATCTATGTTTATATGTGCTTTAGGTGGTATTATTGGTATATTATTTGGATATGTTGTTAGTATGACATTAGGACATTATTTAAATGTTTTCTTTACAGTTAATACAGGTATGGAGATGAAACCACCTGAGTTATCTATAACAGTTGCAATAGGTGCGATGATTATATCTACAATAGTCGGTGTTATATTTGGGGTATATCCAGCAGGTAAAGCAGCTAAGCTAGACCCAATAGAATGCCTTAGATATGAATAACAAGACTTTTATTAAAATATATTTAAAAATAAAGAGGAAAATAAATGGAGCATTTAAAAAAATTAAAGTATAATTCTCCAGTTATACTTACCTTTACCTTAATATGTTTAATAGTTTTATTTTTAGGAAATATAACAGGTGGCTATACAACATCAAAGCTATTTTGTGTTTATCGTTCATCTTTTACAGACCCTTTATCTTACATAAGAGTTTTTACACATATATTAGGACACTCTAGCTTTGAACATTTTTTTAATAATTTTTTAATAATACTTATAGTAGGGCCTATGTTAGAAGAAAAGTACGGTTCTAAAATGCTTTTAGCCCTTATTATTATAACGGCATTTATAACAGGTATTGTACAGGTTATTATATCAAAAGATGCGCTTTTAGGTGCTAGTGGGATAGCTTTTATGCTTGTTATATTAACATCTTTTACAAATGTTCAAGATGGGAAAATACCTATAACTATGATACTTATTACCATTATGTATCTTGGCAAAGAAGTATATTATGGTATAATGTATAAAGACAATGTGTCTAGGATAACTCATATTATAGGGGGTATTTGTGGTATAATAATTGGTATAATTATATCTAAATATTATAAAAGGAGAACTTATTATGATAAAACTTGAAATAGAAGAATTTATATTTGAAGTAAAAGATGAAATACTAAGCTATGAAGAGCTAGGAAAAGAATATGCAGATAAATGGGAGCAATCTTTTTTGGCTTGGCTTAAAGATGATAAAATAAAAAAGAAAAATATAAAAATAGAAAAAGGAAACACTTATTACTTAATAGATGATGAAAGTGAAATTTTTGATATAGCAGACGAGTATTATTATGCAGTAGACGGGAATAAAATAGAAGAATATTGGAAAAAATTTCAATAGTACATAAAATAGATAGAGTGCTTATTAAGGTATTCTATCTATTTTATATATAAAAAATAAAAATTGCTTGAAAATTATATTTTTTTAATATAAAATTATAGTGTTATATTTTGTATAAATATGACTAAAATCGAAATTTAGGTGAAAATATGAATGCTAGAGAAATTGCAGTTTATGCACTGATAGATATATTAGAACAACAATCTTATAACAATTTAACATTAAAAAAGATTTTTAGTGAAAATAAAGATATAAGCACTCAAGATAGAGCTTTTATAACAGAGCTTGTAAATGGTACTCTTAGAAATATTATTTATATAGACTATATAATAAATAGCTTTTCTAATACAAAAACTAAAAAAATGAAACCACTTATATTAAATATACTTAGAATATCTGTTTATCAAATAAAGTTTATGGAAAAAATACCTACTTCTGCTGTATGTAATGAGGCAGTAAATTTTACTAAAAAGAAAAAATTTAATGGGCTTAGTGGTTTTGTAAATGGTGTTTTAAGAAATATAGCTAGAAATATTGATAATATAGCATTACCAGATGAAGAAAAAACACCAATTGAATTTTTAGCTACTAAATATTCTTATGAAAAGTGGGTAATTGAAAAACTTATAAAACAATTTGGGTATGAAAAAGCAAAAGAAATATGCAAAGCTAATGCTTTAGCACCTAAAGTTTCTATATGTGTAAATACTAATAAAATAACAAAAAATGAGCTTAAAGATATGCTTATAAAAGAAGGTATGAATGTAGAAGAAGGTAACATATCAAACAATAGCTTGTATATAACAAAAACTAAAAATATAGCAAATAGCAATGCCTTTAAAAAAGGGTACTTTCATATTATGGACCAAAGCTCTATGCTTTTAGTAGAAATATTAAACCCTAAAGAAGACGATGTGATAATAGATGTATGCTCTGCTCCTGGTGGTAAATCTTTTTATTGCTCTTATATTATGAAAAATAAAGGAAAAATATTCTCAAGAGATATACATAGCCATAAAATAGAGCTTATTAAAGACACTATAAAAAGATTAGATATAAAAAATATAGATTTAGAGCTTAAAGACGGAACAATATTTTATAAAGAAAATGAAGAAATTGCAGATAAAATAATAGTAGATGTTCCTTGCTCTGGCTTTGGTATAGTTAGAAAAAAACCAGATATAAAATATACAAAAACAGAAGATGATATAAAAGAACTTGTATGTATACAACGAGAAATATTAAAGGCATCTTATAAATATGTAAAAAAGGGTGGAACACTTTTATATAGTACTTGTACCTTATTTGAAGAAGAAAATATACAAAATGTAAAATGGTTTTGTAAAAATTATGGATTTGAGCTTTGTAGCATAGATATTCCTTTAAATATAGAAGACAAACATAAAGGGTATATAACAATTTTACCTAGTATGTTTAATACAGATGGATTTTTTATTGCAAAACTAAAAAGAATAAATTAGAAAGGTAATTTATGGATAAAATAGATATAAAAACTCTTACACTAGATGATTTGGAAAAAGAAATATTATATATGGGAGAACCAAAATTTAGAGCAAAACAGATTTTTAGCTGGCTACACCAAAAAAATGTTTGTTCTTTTGATGAAATGTCTAACATATCTAAGGATTTTAGAGAAAAATTAAGTAATAAATTTAAAATTACAGAAATAGAAATATTAGATAAACTAGTATCTAGTGTAGACAAGACAACAAAATATTTATTTAAGTTAGAAAATAATTATATTATAGAAAGTGTATTAATGAAATATAGCTATGGAAATGCTGTTTGCATATCTTCTCAGGTAGGTTGTAGAATGGGGTGTAAATTTTGTGCATCTACATTAGATGGACTAGAAAGAAGCCTAACAGTAGCAGAAATGGTATCTCAAATATACGAAATACAAAAGGAGAGCAAACAAAAAATAAGAAGTATCGTTCTTATGGGAAGTGGTGAGCCTTTTGATAATTTTGAAAACTTTTTAAAATTTATAGAAATAATAAATCATAAAGATGGACTAAATATAGGACAAAGACATATTACAGTTTCTACTTGTGGTATTGTACCTAAAATATATGAGCTTGCAGATAAAAAAATGCAAATAAACCTTGCTTTATCTTTACACGCTCCAACAGATGAGGATAGAAAAAAAATAATGCCTATTGCTAATAAATATACAGTTAAAGAAATAGTAGAAGCTTGTAAATATTTTGCAAATACTACAAAAAGACGTGTAACCTATGAGTATGCTCTTATTGCAGGTGTTAATGACAGAGAAGAAGATGCTAAAGAGATAATAAGATTATTAAAGGGTAGCCTTGCCCATATAAATCTTATACCTGTAAATGATGTAAAAGAAAGAAATTATATAAAAAGCTCTAAAGAGCAGATTAGAAAGTTTGCAGATACTCTTATTAATGCAGGGATAGAAACAACTATAAGGCGTGAGCTAGGTAGTGATATAAATGCTGCTTGTGGACAGCTTAGAAAAAGCTATAAATACTAGAAAAGAGGTGTTATTATGATAGGTTTTGGTAATACTAATGTTGGCAAACTTAGAAAAGTAAACCAAGATTATGTATATATTAATAATGAACCAATAGGTAGCCTTAACAATTTATATATTGTTGCAGATGGTGTTGGTGGGCATAAAGCAGGAGAAGTTGCTAGTGAATCTGCCATAGATTTTTTTGAACAGTTTATATACGAAACAGAAGATGATGAGGTGCTAGACCTTTTAGTATCAGCTTTAGCATATGCCAATGAGCAAGTTTTTAAGCTATCAAAAACTAACAAACAATACGAAAATATGGGGACAACCCTTTTAGCAACAACTATTAAAAACAATAAAATATTTGTAGCACACGTAGGCGATTGTAGGTTATATGGGATAAGAAATAATAAAATAGCACAAATGACATCAGACCATACATATGTTATGGACTTGTTTAAGGCAGGGGTAATATCTAAAGAAGAGGCAGAAAATTCTAAAGAATCTAATGTTTTAACAAGAGCTTTAGGCACAGATAAAAATGTAAAGGCAGACGCTTTATTTTGTGATGTATTTAAAGATGATATTTTTATAATGTGTTCTGACGGATTAAGTGATATGTTAACAGATGACGAAATACTTAACATAGCATCTAATAAAAATATGTCTACAGAAGAAAAGGTTGATGTCCTTATACAAAAAGCTAATGATAACGGTGGTAGAGATAATATAGCCGTTATTATTATAGAAGAATAGAGGTGATAATATGAAACTAGAGCCAAAAACGGTTGTTAGCGACAGATATGAGATAATAGAGCTAATAGGTGTAGGTGGAATGGCTAATGTGTACTGTGCCAAAGATTTAAAATTAGATAGAAAAGTTAGCTTTAAAGTTTTAAAAGAAGAATTTATAGATGAAGAGTTTATAGGAAAATTTAGCAAAGAGGCTAGAGCAGCTGCAAGAATATCTCACGTTAACATAGCAAATGTGTACGATGTAGGAAATGACGGTAATATATACTATATTGTTATGGAATATGTAGACGGGTATACATTAAAAGATATTATAAAAACAAAAGCACCTTTTAATAATGAAGAAGTTTTGGGGATATCTATACAGATAGCAAATGCTTTAGAGATTGCACATAATAATAACATTGTCCATAGAGATATAAAGCCTCAAAATATACTAGTAACTAAAGAAGGTGGTATAAAAGTTACCGATTTTGGTATAGCAAGGGCTACTACTTCTAATACTATAACAACAGATACAATGGGTAGTGTACATTATTTTTCACCAGAACAAGCAAGGGGTGGATATGTAGACTTTAAAAGCGATATATACTCTCTTGGTATAATAATGTTTGAGATGATTACAGGTAAGCTACCATTTGATGGAGAAGGTGTTGTTCAGCTTGCTATGAAACATATAAATGAGCCTTTGCCAGATATGAAGGAGATAAACCCTAATATATCTAATAGTTTAGAAAAAATTATATTAAAGGCTACTACTAAAAATGCAGACAATAGATATTTATCTGCAAAAGAACTTAATAATGACCTTAAGCAAGCCTTTTCAGACGAAAGTGGAGATTTTGTAACAGATAATAATTTTATTGACGAAGATAGTCCAACTGTTGTAATAAAACCAGAAGAAATGGAACAAATAAAAAATATGGCTAATAAAACAAATAATAATAAACCAAAAGATAAATATGAAGATAAAGTGTATATGGCTAAGGAAAAACCTAAGCAAAGTCAACCTATTAGAAATTTAGAAAAGCAACCTAACAAAAAGACAACTTATAAAATTGCACCAGAAAATATGGAAAAACAAAATGATAAATCTATGGAGCGTAAAGTAACTATATGGGCTGTTATAACATCTTTAATACTTATAGGGATAATAACAGGATTTTTAATAGTTTGGGGAGTGTCTGGAGCAAATTCTAAAGTGCCAAATTTTGTAGGGAAATCTTGGGAAGATGCTGTGAAGATTGCTAAAGAAAAAGAAATATATATAACAAACATAAAAGAAGATTTTGATGATAAAATAGAAGAGGGAAGCATAATAGAGCAAGATATAAAACCTGGAGAAAAAGTTGAAAAAGGAACTAATATAAATGTAACAATTAGCTTAGGTGATGGTAAATTTAAATTAGAAAATTTTGTGGGACTTGACATATCTGAAGTTTATAAAAAGGTAGAAACATTAGATGTAAGCCTTAAAGAAGAGTATATAGCAGACGAAAAAATAGAAATAGGTAAAGTTATAAAACAAATACCATCAGAAGGAAGTACTTTAAAACCTGGTGAAGATTTAACTCTTTATATAAGTAAAGGTAACCAAGATAAAGACACAGATGTAGAAGTGCCAAATTTAATAGGACTTAGCGAAAAAGAGGCTAAAGATAAGCTAAAAAGGGAAGGGTTATCTGTTGGTAGAGTTAGTAAGGCAGAAAGTGATAGTGTAAAAGAAGGAAATGTTATAGAACAAGGCGTTTCTTATGGGCAAAAAGTTTCTGAAGGAACAGCTGTAAGTATTGTTGTTAGTAGTGGAAAAAAAGAAACAACAACAGAAACAACAACAGAAACGACAACACAACCAATAGTTGAAGATACAACGGCTCAACCTACAATAGTAGAACAAACAACTACAACAGTACAACAAACTTTAAAATCGGAAACATTAGTTATAAATCCTACCTTGCCAGAGGGTACAGAAAGTGTAGAAGTAAAGGTAATAAAGGTAGTAGATGGGCAGTCTAGTGTAATATGGTCTAGCAATCATATTGCCAATAATTTTCCTTTATCTATAACTGTTACAGGGGATAAACCAACTCAATTTGAGCTTTATATAGACGGAAAGTTAATAGGAACAGAAACTAAAAATTTTAATTAGATTAAATATAAAATACCCTAAATTTACATAAGCTAATATTTAGGGTATTTTTATGCTAAATTACATAATTTTAGATAAAAATATAACTATGTTTACAAAACAATATTTTTAAAGTAAAATATAATAGACTAGTAAATAAGTCTATTTAATAAAAATTTATATAAAAGCAATAAAATATATACGGAGGTAAAAAACTTTGGGAAAAAGAGAAGAAATACAAGTTTCTGAAGAAGAACTTTTATTACAAAAAGAATACATACAAAAAATAAAGAAAATAAATGAAGATTTTGAAAAGGCTAATGGTAGAAAAAAGAAGATGTTTATATCTACATTTGGCTGTCAAATGAATGCTAGAGATAGCGAAAAATTAGACGGTATGCTTAAAGATATGGGCTACATAGATGCTCAAGATGAAAAAGATGCAGATTTTATTATATACAACACTTGTTGTGTTAGAGAAAATGCAGAAAATAAAGTTTATGGCAACTTAGGGTATCTTAAAAAGGCTAAGGAAAACAACAAGCATTTAAAAATTGCTCTTTGTGGCTGTATGATGCAACAAGACATAGTTATAGAAACTATTAAAAAAACATATAGACACGTAGATTTAGTTTTTGGTACATTTAATCTATATAAATTTCCACAGCTTTTATACACTAACTTTGAAATTAATGAGCCTGTATTTGACATATGGAAAGAGCATAAAGACATAGTGGAAGATTTACCTAGCATTAGAAAATATAAATTTAAAGCTAGTGTAAACATTATGTTTGGGTGTAACAACTTTTGCTCTTATTGTATAGTACCTTATGTTCGTGGAAGAGAAAGAAGCCGTAAAAGTGAGGACATTATAAAGGAAATAAAAGAGCTTGTAGCAGACGGTGTTGTAGAAATTAATTTACTTGGGCAAAATGTAAATTCTTATGGTAGAGGCCTTGAGGAAGATATAGATTTTGCAGGACTTTTAAGAAAGGTAAATGAGATAGAAGGCTTAGAGCGTATTAGATTTATGACTAGCCACCCTAAAGATTTATCTGATAGCTTAATATATGCTATGAGAGATTGTGAAAAAATATGTAACCATATACATTTACCTTTCCAAGCAGGTAACAACCAAGTGCTTAGAAAAATGAACCGTAACTATACTAAAGAGCATTACTTAGGCCTTATAGAAAAAATTAAAAAAGAAATACCTAATATTGCCATTACTACGGATATTATTGTAGGATTTCCTGGAGAAACTTTAGAACAAGTAGAGGATACTATAGATGTTGTTAAAAAGGTAAGGTTTAGTGGTGCATTTACTTTTATATATTCTAAAAGAACAGGTACACCAGCTGCTAAAATGGAAAATCAGGTAGATGAAAAAGTTATTAAAGAGGGCTTTAACAACGTTTTAGAGGCATTAAATCCTATTTTATTAGAGATTAATAAAGAAAAAGTTGGCAATACTTATAAAGTACTAGCAGAAGAATATGATGATGAAACTAAAACTTTAAAAGGACGACTTGAAGATAACAGCCTTGTGCACTTTAGCGGTGGAGAAAGGCTTGTAGGAAATATTATTGATGTAAAAATAGTAGATTGCAAAACGTTCTATTTAATGGGTGAAGTTATATAAAAATTTAAAATTTTAGGAGGAAAAAACTATGAACAATCTTTTTGAACAAGCAAGAGAACTTGCAAAAGCATTATTAGAAACTAAAGAAGGTAAAAAATATGAAGAGGCTAAATACATCTTTGAGGGTGATGATGACGCCATTAATATGTTACAAGACTACACTAAAAAAACTCAAGATTTTCAAATGAGAATGCAAAGAGGAGATGCAGGCTCAGAATTTGAAAATGCTAGAGAAGAACTTAACAAACTTGTAATGGAAATGAAAAAAAACACTATTATAACAGAGCTTTTTAAAGCAGAAGGCGAATTTAACCAAATGGTAGGTAGCGTTATGGATATATTTAATGCAACTCTTATCGGAGAAAGCGAACAACAAGGCGGAGGCTGTTGTGGCGGAGGCTGTGGAGGTTGCTCTGGTTGTCATTAATTTAGGAGGAAAATATGATAGAGTATACACCTATGATGAACCAATATCTAGAGATAAAAGAAAATTATAAAGACTGTCTTTTATTTTTTAGACTAGGTGATTTTTATGAACTATTTTTTGAAGATGCCGTTACAACTGTTGCCGAGCTTGATATTGTTCTTACTAAAAAAAGCTGTGGCAAGAAAGACGGAGAGCCTTTAAAAGTAGATATGTGTGGTGTTCCTTTTCATTCGGCAGATGGTTATATAGCAAAACTTATAGATAAAGGGTATAAAGTTGCCATATGTGAGCAGGTAGAAGACCCTAAAAATATGAGTGGCAAAATTGTAAAAAGAGATGTAGTAAGAGTTGTTACTGCAGGGACTGTTATAGACACTAACATACTAGAAGAATCTAAAAACAACTATATTATGTGCCTTTTTGAAAATAAAGCTGCAATAGGTCTTTCTGTTTGTGATGTATCTACTGGAGAATTTTTAACTATAGATTTTAGCCTTAATGAAAAATCTAAAGTGATAGATGAAATTGCTAAATATAACCCGTCTGAAATTATATGTAATAGTAAATTTAGCCTAGTATCTAATATAGAAAAGGTTTTTAATATTAAAGTATACAATTATTTAGATTTTCATTTTGAAATAGACAATGCTAAAGATACATTATTAAAGCATTTTAATGTTTTAAATCTTAGTGGTTTTGGTATAGAAGAAGAGCCTATATTAATAAGTGTAAGTGGTGCTTTAATAAGATACCTTGTAGATACACAAAAAAATAATTTATCTCATATATCTAATGTAAAAAAATATACAACTAATAAATATATGTTTTTAGATATATCTTCTAGAAGAAATTTAGAGCTTACAGAAACTATAAGAGAAAAGGCTAAAAAAGGCTCATTACTTTGGGTGTTAGATAAAACAAAAACTCCTATGGGTGCTAGGCTTATTAGAAGGTGGATAGAACAGCCATTAGTAGATAAAGATGATATAGAAAATAGGCTTTTAGCAGTAGAATATATAAAAAATAACCCTTTAGATAAAATAGATATGACAGATTATCTTTCTAAAATAAAGGATATGGAAAGGCTTATTGGGAAAATATCCTATCAAACTGCTAATGCTAGAGATTTAATAGCTCTTAAAAATAGCTTTAAAAGTTTACCAGAAATAAAGCAAATATTATTAAAATCTAACACAGCTTTAATAGGGGATATATGCAACCATTTTGATACATTAGAGGACTTGTATAGCATTATAGATAGTGCTATACAAGAAGAACCTCCTTTTAGTATAAGAGAGGGAAATATGATAAAAAATGGATTTAATGAGCAAATAGATAACTTTAGAGAGGCAAAAAATAAAGGTACAAGCTGGCTTTTAGACTTAGAAGAAAAAGAGCGACAAAATACAGGCATTAAAAATATAAAGATAAGGTTTAATAAAGTTTTTGGTTATTATATAGAAGTTACTAACTCTTATTTATCTCTAGTACCAGATACTTATATTAGAAAGCAAACTTTAGCAAACTGTGAAAGATTTGTAACAGATGAACTTAAAAAGATAGAAGAAGCTATATTAGGTGCAGATGAAAAGTTGGTAGAAGTAGAATATGAAGAATTTTGCAAAGTGAGAAATTATTTATCAGATAATATAGGCCGTATACAAAAAATGGCTAATATTATTGCTACAATAGATGTTTTAATATCTTTTGCAGAAGTTGCTATGAAAAATAACTATAAAAAGCCTATAATATTAGATGATACAGAAGGTAAGATAGACATATCACTTGGTAGACACCCTGTTGTTGAGCTTTTAGCAGAAGATAGCTTTATACCTAATGATACTATATTAGATAAAGATAAAAATAGATTAGCTATTATTACAGGGCCTAATATGGCAGGTAAATCTACATATATGAGGCAAGTTGCACTTATTGTTTTGATGGCTCAAATTGGTAGTTTTGTACCTTGTGATAATGCTACTATATCTATTGTAGATAGAATATTTACAAGGGTGGGAGCAAGCGATGACTTGGCAACAGGACAAAGTACATTTATGGTGGAAATGACAGAAGTTGCCAATATTATAAATAATGCAACAGATAAAAGCCTTTTAATATTAGACGAAATAGGACGAGGAACAAGTACATTTGACGGACTTAGCATAGCTTGGGCAGTTTTAGAACATATAGCAGAAAAGATAGGTGCAAGGACACTTTTTGCAACACATTATCACGAGCTTACAGAAATAGAAGGAAAAATAGATGGTGTTAATAACTATTGTGTTGAGATAAAAGATAATGGTGATGACATAATATTCCTTAGAAAAATTGTAAAAGGTGGAGCAACTGGTAGCTATGGTATACACGTTGCAAAGCTTGCAGGTATACCTAACAGAGTTATAGCTAGAGCCAACGAAATTTTACAAATTTTAAACGATTGTGATGCTACCAAAATATCTAATGTAGGAATACAAAATTTAGACCAAATAAATGGAGATGAAGAAGATTTTTATTATAACGCATCTACTAAAAGGACTATACTTTTTGTAGATGAGTTAGAAAAAGAGCTTAAAAGTCTTGATATAGATAATATATCTCCTAGAGAGGCTTGGCAAAAGCTTTTTGATATAAAAAATAAGCTAAAAAACTTATAAGAAATGAGGTATACTTTTGAAAAAAGAAATAAAGCTTTTAGAAAATAATCTCATTAATAAAATAGCAGCGGGGGAAGTCATAGAACGCCCCGCTTCTATCGTTAAAGAGCTTGTAGAAAATTCTATAGATGCTCTTAGCAAAAACATTATAATAGAGATAAAAAATGGTGGAACAACTTTTATAAAAATACAAGATGATGGAATAGGTATACAAAAAAATCAGATAAAAACAGCTTTTTTAAGACACGCAACAAGCAAATTAGAAAAAATAGATGATTTAGACAGTATATTAACTCTTGGATTTAGAGGAGAGGCATTAGCTAGCATAGCATCTATATCTATGGTAGAGATGATAACAAAAACAGAAGATGATGATATAGGAAATAAAATAACAATAGAAGGTGGGCAAATAATAAGCCAGGAAGAAACGGCAGCTTTAAAAGGGACAATTTTTATTGTAAAAAATATATTCTTTAATACACCTGCTAGGAGAAAATTTTTAAAAAAAGATTCGGTAGAAGGTGGATATATATCCGAAATAGTAAATAGGCTTGCATTAGCTCACCCACATATAGCTTTTACTTATATAAATAATGGTGTAGAAATATTAAAAACAACAGGGGATAATAATTTAAAAAATACAGTATTTTATATATATGGAAAAGAAATATGTAAAAAGCTTATACCTATAAAAGCTAGCAAAAACGGATTTAATATTGAAGGTCTTATAGGTATGCCAGAGCTTTCAAGAGGCAACCGTTCTTATGAAAATTTTTTTATAAATGGTAGATATATAAAAAGTAGCATAGTGCAGTCTGCAATAGAAGAAGGATACGAAGGTAAATTAATGGTTGGAAAATTTCCTATATTTATTATAAATATGACTGTACCAGAAAACACAATAGATGTAAATGTACACCCTACAAAGCTAGAGGTACGTTTTGAAGATGAAAATTTTATCCATAGTTTTTTATGTGATGCAATAGAAAAAACATTAAAAAAGGAAATTTTAATACCAAATATAGAGATAGAAGAAAAAAATACATTTTTACAGGTAACAGAAACAAAACCTTTTAACGTAGAAATGCAAAAGAAACTAGAAGATTTACTAATAGAAGACCAAAATGATACAAATACAAAAACATTATTATTAGAAGATGAAGATAATACAAATATACAGCCTTTATTAGTAGAAGATAAAGACAATAAACAGTACACAGATAATATACAACAAAAATCTCATATCTTAATGGTAAATGAAGAACCAAAAGAAGTTAGTGTTCCAAATAAAACTATTGTAGATATGGTATATAGTAAAAATTTAGATAAAATATATAAAGATGATAAAATAGTTGAAAAAGAAGAAATAAAAGAATATACAGAAGAAAATAACAAAAAGCATAGCTTTTTTAATAATTATAAAATAGTTGGTCAAGTATTTAACACTTATTGGATTGTAGAGCAAAACCAAGAAATGTTTATGATAGACCAACATTCTGCACACGAAAGAGCAATATATGAGGAGCTTAGCAAAAAGTTTAGAGAACAAGATGTAGCAAGCCAAAGACTTATAGAGCCTATAATTATAAATGCAACACCTTTAGAAAAAGCAACAATAGAAGAAAATATGGAGTTGCTTTTAAAATTTGGATTTGATATAGAAGAATTTGGGCTAAGCTCTTATGCTATAAGACAAGTACCTTTTATATTTAAAGCACCTGTTGAGCCAAAGTTTTTTACAGATTTACTGGATATGCTTATAGATAAAAATATAGCTAGTATTTATGATATGAAGATAGAAAAAATTATATCTATGAGTTGTAAAAAAGCAGTAAAAGGAAATGATAGGCTTAGCTTTATAGAGGCAAAGGCTCTTATAGAACAAATATTAAGGCTAGAAAATCCTTTTAGTTGTCCTCACGGTAGACCTACTATTATAAAGATGACTAAATATGAAATAGAAAAACTTTTTAAAAGAATACAAAACTAATGGGGTGATAAAATGAACGTAATTTTACAGTATGTAATAATTTCTTTGGCAGCTTTAGTATGTATAACATTAATGGGATTTACAAAAGCATATACATCTTATAAGTTAGGTGATATTGCAATAAAAAATATGGGAAAGGTATCTTTAAATCCAAAAAAACATTTTGAAATAATAGGATTTATTATGTTTGTAGTTTTTGGCTATGGTTGGACAGCACCTATTGATACATCTGCTTTATATTATAAAGACAGGAAAAAAGGCAATATTTTGGTTAGTATTATGCCTTTTATAGTTGCTTTAATATGCTCATTTTTAAGCTTTTTTATATTTAAAGTGTTAGTAGAGGTAGCACATATAAGCCCACTTAATTTTATATCAGTATTTTTTAATAATTTAATTGTATTTTTTATAAATTTTTTAGTTTTTAATATTTTGCCTGTATATCCACTTTTTGGACAAAAACTTTTTCAAACAATTTTACCAGCTAATAAAGCTATTAAGTTATCTCAATATGAAAAGCTACTCCAAGTATTAATTATGTTTTTATTATTATCTGGTATACTAAATGAAATTTTAAATATTGTATCTATATCTATATTTAAAGTTATGGCTAGTTTATTAAGGTTTAGTTTAGAGGGAATGTAAATGTCTATACTACAAATAAAGTTAGAAGAATTTGAAGGTCCTTTAGATTTACTTTTAAAACTAATAGACAAAAATAAAATAGATATATATGATATACCTATATCTAAACTTACCGATGATTACCTTTATTATATAAAGCACAAAAATATAATAGATATGGAAGAAATGAGCCAGTTTATAATAATGGCTACAACATTGTTAGAGATAAAATCTAAATTGCTTTTGCCAAAAGAAAAAGATGAGCAGACTAATGAAGATATAGACCCAAGAGAAGAGCTAGTTAAAAAATTAATAGAATATAAAAAATATAAAATGATAGCAGAAAAGTTATATAATATAGAAGTTTTTGCTGATAAGGTTATATTTAAGGAGGCAGATATAAAGGCTATTGACAGTATAAAAATAAAAACTAAGCCTACAGCAGAAGAAATGCTAGAGGGTATAACATTAAAAAGTTTATACAATGTTTTTGAGGAAGTGCTAAAAAGAAAAGAATTAAAGACAGATAAAATAAGAAGTAAGTTTAAATCTGTAACAAAGGCTTTATATAATATAAACGATAAAATAAGTTATATAAAAGACTTAATAATATTAAATGAAAAAATAAGCCTTAATAAAATATTTGAAGAAAGCTCATCTAGAGTGGAGGTTGTTGTAACTTTTTTAGCAGTTTTAGAGCTTATAAAAACAAGAGATATAAAGGTTGTACAACAAGGTATTTTTGACGAAATAATTATAATGCAAGGGGAATAACATATGGATAAAAAAAACATAGAAAGTATAATAGAGGCTATACTTTTTGCAAATGGAGAGCCTGTACCTTTAAAAAACATTGCATATGCAATAGAAAAAAAGGAAGATGAGGCTAAAGACATAATAGAACATATTATAAATAAATATGAAAAAGAAGATAGAGGGATAAAAATAATAAAGATAGATAATAGCTATCAAATGTGTACTAATCCTAACTATTTTTCATATATAAAAAGTTTATATGCAGTACCACAAAAAAGGACAATATCTCAAACATTGCTAGAAACCCTTGCAATAGTTGCTTATAAACAACCTATAACAAAATCTCAAATAGAATATATAAGGGGAGTAAGCTGTGAGCACGCTATAAATAGCCTTATAAAATATGAGCTTATAGAAGAAAAAGGTAGGCTAGATGCAATAGGCAAGCCTATACTTTTTGGCACAACAGATTATTTCCTTAAATATTTTGGCTTTAGCTCTTTAGATAGTATGCCGAATATAGATAATGAAGAAGATATAAAAAAACAAGTAGAAGATGAGATATTTAATTTAAAATAGTGTAGAAATATATTACATAATATGGTATAATAAAAAATAATTTGGCAATAAAATTTATATAGTTAAAATATAAGATAATAAAGGAGGATTATTATGAGTAAAAATGAGCATAACTGTTGTGGAGGAAATGGCGAAGGGTGCTGTGGGGGACATAGCCACGACCATAATCACGAATGTTGTGAGGGACATAGCCACGACCACGAAGAACAGTACCTTACAGTTTTATTAGAAAACGATGAAGAATTAAAATGTAGCGTATTATCAATATTTGATGTAAATGACAAAGAATATATAGCACTTTTACCTGTGGGAGATGACCAAGTTTTATTATATCAATATGTTGAACATAATGAAGAGGACTTTGAGCTTTTAAACATAGAAACAGATGAAGAATTTGCAGCTGTGGAAGATGCTTTTTTTAATATATTTGATGAAGACCTCTTTGAAGATGAAGAAGAATACGACTATGATGATTATGATGATGAAGAAGATGAAGAATAGTAATTAATATGTTAGAAAGGAGAGGGGTAATATGATATCTACTTTACATTATTATAATAGCTACAAACCATTTATATTAGACAAACAAAGGGCTAAAGAGAGAAGAACCTCTCCTTATCAACAAAATAAAGGACAAAAATATAAGGATACAGAGATTAGTTACTTTCTTAATAAATCTTTAAATGATAATATAAAGTCTTATATGTTTGAGCTATCTTCTAATTTTA
This sequence comes from uncultured Tyzzerella sp., assembly GCF_963558545.1. NCBI lineage: Bacteria > Bacillati > Bacillota > Clostridia > Lachnospirales > Lachnospiraceae > Tyzzerella > uncultured Tyzzerella sp. Next base: position 29,640 of record NZ_CAUWHO010000006.1, read on the forward strand.
ATGGATTAAAAAATGTAGCTAATAATATATATGAAAAAATGTACTATGGATTATCTTTAGATAATTTATATGAAAATTTTGAAAATTTTACACATACATATAATAGGTTTAAAGGATTTTTAGAAGAAAATTCAGAAAACAGTGGAAACTTTACAAATATTTTAGGAAAAACAGAAGATATTATTAATGAAAACATAGATATGCTAGACCATATAGGAATAGATATTTCTGAAAATGGTTTTTTGAAGATTAGAAAAGATGAAGATATTACAAATTATAATATAGAAGATGATAAAATAAAGAATTTTTATCGTAACATATATGATAAAATGTGTGAATTTATGTCTAAGCCTATGTCTAGCCATATGGATTTTAAAGATTTTTCTTATTATTTTAATTATAGTGGAGATTTTAATAAAAATAATTCATTTAAGTTAATAGAACAAGGAATACTTGTTGATATATCTATGTAAAATATGTAATAGATATAATTATTATATTTTAGATAGGGATAATAATAACTATATAAATTTAAAAAGGAGTATGGATAAGCCATAGTCCTTTTTAGTGTTTACAATAGATTGACTTTTATGTACAATTATGTTAAAATTATTTAAGTATTTTATAGAAATGTATTATTACATATGAAGGGAGATTTTTATCTTGAATTTGGCTACTGGTGATATAATAATTATTGTTGCCTTAGTTGTAGGAGCAATATTATGGGGGCTTTATTGGCTTAACAAAAAGGCTACTAAAAAAATGGGCGACCATCAAGAAATGATAGACCGTTCTAAACAAACAACTACTATCTTTGTTATAGATAAGAAGAAATCTAAAATAACAGATGTTAATATGCCTAAAGTTGTTACCGAACAAATGCCTAAGATGTATAAATTTTTAAAACTATATTTTGTACAAGCAAAAATAGGACCTCAAATTTTAACTTTAATGTGTGATAAAAGAGTTTTTAACGCAATACCTGTTAAAAAAAATGTTAAAGTGGACCTTGCAGGGATATATATCGTTAATGTAGCTGGTATGAAATCTGAAAAAGAGCTTAAAGAAATTAAAAAGGCTAAAAGAGAAAAAGAAAAACAATCTAAAAAAGAAGAGAAGAAAAAGTCTTCTAAATAATATTGACTGTGTAATATAATTATTAAATTGTATTACACAGTTTTTTAATATAAAAAATATAATAAAGTGGAACTAATTATAAAAACTAACGTTTAATAAATATAAATAAATATTTAAAAACGTAAATAAGGTGGAACTAATTATAAAAATAAACGTTTAATAAATATAAATAAATATTTAAAAACGTAAATAAATTGGAACTAAAATAAAAAACAAACGTTTAATAAATATAATATAAATAAAATAGTTTATTAATATAAATTAGGAGGACATTAATATGAAAAAAAATCTTAAAAAAATTATACCTATGGTTGCTATTGTTGCTTTAATGGGAACTAGCGTTTTTGCTAATAACCAAAAAAATACAGATAATATTGTTAAAGAACAATCTGATGCTAAAGAAAATACTATCTATATAGATGGTGAGCTATTACAAAATGTTAATCTTATAGAAGAAAATGGAAAAACTTTAATGCCTGTTAGAGCTATTTTTGAAAAACTTGGCTATGAAATAGAATATAATGCAGAGCATAAAATTATAACTATGACAAAAGGCCCTCATTATATTACTTTTTCTACAACAGCTGATGCCTATACATTTTCAAAAATGGCACCTCAACCTTTAGGTAATGCACCTGTTGTTAAAGAAGGGGTAACTTATGTTCCTATTGGGTTATTTGAACTTATGGGTATGGAAGTAGAACTAACATCTAACAATGTTTTATATATAGGGGAACAATCTAAAGAAGAAAGTGATATAATTGATAGAAAGTTACAAACTATAATAACAGAAATAGATGAAAAAAACAACACTGTTACAGTAGATGATGATGAACTTGGTACAGTTGTATTAAATATTAAAAATTCTAAAATTGAATACACTACACAAGATAAAGAACTTATTATAGGTCAGGCTTTAGATGTAGAATATGGAGATATTATGACAAAAAGCTTACCACCTGTTAATACACCAAAAAGTATAAAAGTTGTTGATAAATTTTCTTATGGTGAAGTTTTAAATGTGGAAAAAGACGATAAAAATAATACAAGAGTATTATTTAATGATGAAGAAATGGGTGAGGTTGTTTTAATACTATCTCCAGATTTTAAATTGGAAAATCAGGTAGATGTTAAAGAAATTAAAAAAGGACAAACTTTAGAAGTAGTTTTAGGTAATGCTATGACTATGAGCCTACCACCTATCAATAGTCCAAAAAGTGTAAAATTGTTAGATAGTAAGCAAGTAGAAGAAGATGATAATGAAATGATAAAAGGTAATGCTACAATTAAAAGTTTTGATAAAGAAGAGAAAACAATTTTAGTAGTAGATGAAAAAATTGGTGAAGTTGTATTAAATTTAAATGAGGATTTAAAAATAGAACATAAAAATGGTTCTAATATTAACGAGTATAATTGGATTAAAGAAGGACAAAAATTAGAAGTGGAATATAGTCCTATTATGACAAGAAGTTTACCACCTGTTAATAATCCGGTTAAAATAACAGTATTAAACTAAATTTTATATAACAAGGCTATTAGTTTTACTAGTAGTCTTGTTTTTTAATATAAAAACTTTTATACCCTATAAATAGAATATAAAAATGAAAAAATTTACTTTAATATTATTTTGGTTACAGTCTTATATTATTTATATAAGATAAATTTTAATTAGACTTGCACAAAAAATATCCCTTTAGCATATTATATAAAATAGCTTTGTTGGGGGTGTTTTTTTGTTTTTTTCATTTTTCAACTGTTTTTTTATGCTTTCTTGTATATCTGGAGGAAATGTTTTTCCTAATCCTTTAACATTAGAAGAAGAAAAAAAATATATAAAACAATACGAAGATGGTAGTATAGAAGCTAAAAATATACTTATAGAAAGAAATTTAAGATTGGTAGCACATATAGTAAAAAAATATAAAAACTATCAAAAAGATAGTGAAGATTTAATATCTATAGGTACAATTGGTCTTATAAAAGCTATTACAACTTTTAAAACTGACAAAGGCATAAAGCTTGCAACATATGCTGCTAGATGTATAGAAAATGAAATATTAATGTATATAAGAGCTAATAAAAAGCATAACAAGGATATATATTTACAAGATACAGTGGGGATAGATAAAGACGGAAATGAAGTTACATTGGAAGATAAAATAGCCGATGATAGTATGAGCATTGATGAGCAGGTAAACCTTAATATACAAAGTAAAATATTATATCAAAAAATTAAGGAAATATTAAAGGGAAGAGAAAAAACAATAATAGAACTTAGGTATGGGCTTATAAATGGAGAGGAGCTTACACAAAGAGATATAGCTAAAAGGCTTGGTATAAGCAGAAGCTATGTTTCTAGGATAGAGAAAAGAGCACTTGAAAAACTTCATAAAGAGATGGAATAATATAAAAAACTATAAGGCAATAGCTTTATAGTTACATAAAATACCAACAAAGCTATTATTTATTTTATTACATCTTAAAATTTATAAATACAAATAATGCAGATAATATTTAAGTTAAATATTATCTGCCAAATTAAATAGTAATTCTTTAGTAGTTTCTATACTTATACAAGGGTCTGTAATAGATTTTCCATATGTTTTACCAGTAGGGTCGTTTCCTTCTTTTATATAGCTTTCTATCATAAATCCTTTAACTATATTTTTTATACTATTATTTTTTGATATACTGTTTAACACATCTTTTACGATAGATGGTTGTTTATAAAAAAGCTTGCCAGAATTAGAATGATTAGTGTCTATTATTATTGTTTTATTAGATAAATCTGTATTATTATATAGTTTTTCTACATTTAAAAGGCTCTCATAATGGTAGTTAGAAAAATTATTACCGCATAAATCTATACCACCACGCAAAATACTATGTGCAAAAGGGTTACCTGTTGTATCTACTTCGTATCCATCGTATATAAAATTATGGCTTTTTTGAGCTGTGCTTATAGCATTTAGCATAACAGATACATCTCCACTTGTAGGATTTTTCATACCAACGGCACAATCTATGCCACTTGCAATTAATCTATGATGCTGATTTTCTACACTTCTAGCACCTATGGCTACATAGCTTAATAAATCCTCCATAAAAGGATATGTAGATGTATATAACATTTCATCGGCAATAGGAAAGCCATAATCTTTTATTATTTTTATATCTAGTTTTCTTATAGCTATTATGCCTTCTTTAATATTAGGTTCATTATTAATATTAGGTTGATGTATCATACCTTTATATCCATCACCTGTTGTTCTTGGTTTGCTAGTATATATCCTAGGTACTATAAAAAGTTTTTCCTTTACTTGCTCATTTATCTTGTAGAGCATATCTAAATATTCACATACAGATTTTTCGCTATCAGCTGAGCAAGGGCCTATTATTACTAACATTTTGTTAGATTTTGATGAAAGTATATTTTTTATCTCTTTGTCATTTTTTTCTTTAATATTTTTTAATGTTTTATCTAAAGGGAGTAAATTAAATATTTCTTCTTTAGTTGGTATTTTAGATATTTTTTTAAAGCTCATATTATTCCTTTCTTTAGTAGATATTCTTTTCTGTTATAATAATATTTACATTTTCATCATAAAAATCTTCTTTAAAATCTATTATAAATTGTTGAAAACATAGCCCAACAGAGGCTAAATATACATTATTTTTTAAAAAATAATCGTAGTATCCTCCCCCATATCCTATCCTATATTTATTTTTGTTATACGCAAGAGCAGGAACTATTATAAGAGTTTTTTTATCACTAATTTTTTCTTCTTCGTATAAAGGCTCTAAAATATTAAATTTATTTTTTATAAGATTTTTTTTATTATATTTTTTAAAAATAATTTCCCTTTTATTTTTAGTTATAACAGGGCAATATATATGTTTATTGTCATCTTGTGCTTTTTTTAGTATGTAGCTAGTATCTATTTCTTTTTCTATGCTTAAATAAATAAATATACTTTCACATTGTTTATATACAGGTAAATCAAATAATTTATAAGAAATTATTTTGCTTATATTATTTATGTAATCGTTAGGAAAGTTATTTCTTAAATTTAGATGGTTATATCTTATTTGTTTCTTCAGTTGCATTTTTAATTACACCTTTCAGTACAATTATAGAAATAAAAAGATTAGGTTTTATCAAAAATATTGTAATGTAAAGGATAATACGTAATATTTTTAAAATAGTTTTAAAGTTAAGTTTATTTTTAATAACAAGTGTAGGAGCAGTAGTTTTAGGGTAGGAAGTATTTATATTGGTTTTATTTTTGTTATATTTAACTTGTTTATACTCATTTTTTTCATATTTTTTTGATATTTTATTTTGTTCAATATTAGTATTATTATCATTATCAATATCAATATCATTATCATTATTACTACTATTATCAATATCAATAGTTGTATTATTATTGATATTTTTATTAACATTTTCGTTAGTATTATTAAAAGGTTTATTATCTATAAAATCGAATATATCAAAAACACTTCTATTAGTATATTTTTCTGTAATAGTTGCTTTTAGCTTATACCCACACATAACACACGAATTTTCTGTTAAAAGACAGCTACAAATAGGGCAAGTATCCATAAAATCACCACACTTTATAGTTTTATTATTATTTAATTTTAACAGAATATGTAACTTTATTCAATAATTTATATAAAATAATTATTGTTATTATATAGAAATACCACCTTTTTAACAGGTGGTATTTCTATATAATAGTATTATAAGCTATTATTTAATAAGATTTCTAATATTTTGTTACTTCTTTCTATAAAGTTTGTCATAGAGTTCATATCTAAGTGTTTATGGCTCATTGTAGCTAAATCGTATATTTGGTTACATATAAGGTTTGTTTCTTCTTTTTTATTATTATCATCTTTAATTTTTAAAAGGAGCTTAACAACATTATTATTGCCATTTAATATTAATGTTTCATCTGATGGCATAGCACCAAAAGGCATATTCATACCATACATTTTGGCCATTTCTTCCATTCTTCTAGCTTGTTCACTAAGCTGGATAACACCAGATATGTCAGTTGCTTTAAGATTTTCTACTTTAATTTTAAGGTTATCGCCTTTATTAAGAGTATCTTTAAATAAAGTTTCTAAAGCCTCGTTAAGCTCTTTATTTTCTTCTTGGGAGCTATCTTTTAACGTGTCGGATAAATCGCTATCTATCCTAACAAAGCTAGTGCCTTGGTTGTACATTTCTAATGTGGACATATAAGGATTATCTAATTTTGTGTTTAATATAACTGCGTCCATATTGTTATCTTTAAACATTTTAATATACTGTGCTTGTTGGTTTTCATCTGTAACATAAAATACCTTGTTTTCGTGATGTTCTTTATTTTGCTCTAAATATTCGTTTAATGTTACATATTTATTATTAATAGTTTTAAATAATAAACTATCTTTTACTTTATCATAAAAATCTTTTTCTCTAAGGCAGCCATATTTTATAAATTGGCTTATATCGTCCCAAAAGCCTTCAAAATCTTCACGTTGTTTTTTAAATAAGCTATTTAGCTTATCTGCAACCTTTTTAGTAATATACTTACTCATTTTTGTAACGTAGCCATCATTTTGTAAAAAGCTACGGCTTACATTAAGCGGTAAATCTGGACAGTCTAGCGTACCTTTTAAAAGAAGTAAAAATTCTGGGATAACTTCTTTTAAGTTATCTGCTATAAATACTTGGTTGTTATATAATTTAACTTGTCCTTCAATAGAATCTAGCTCGTGTTTTAATTTTGGGAAATATAAAATACCTTTAAGTTTAAAAGGGTAGTCCATATTTAAATGTATCCAAAATAATGGTTCATTAAAATCTGAAAATACTTGATGATAAAATTCTTTATATTCTTCATCTGTACATTCATTAGGCTGTTTTAACCATAAAGGATTAGTTTTATTTATAGGAAGAGGCTCTTTAATTTCTTTAATTTCATTTTCGTCTATTGTATCGTTTTCATTTTCTTTTTCTGCATCTTTTTTAATTTGTTCTAAGTCTTCAAAGAAAATTTCTATAGGCATAAAGTAGCAATATTTATTTAATATTTCACGAAGTTTAAAAGCATTTAAAAAGTCTTTTCCTTCTTCTCCTACAAAAAGAGTGATAGTTGTACCACGTTCTGTCCTATCGCTTTCGCCTATTTCGTACTCTATACCACCATCACATATCCATTTAGCAGGCGTTGCACCATCTTTATAAGAGAGAGTATCTATCATAACTTTGTCTGCCACCATAAAAGCAGAGTAAAAACCAAGACCAAAATGTCCTATAATATCTCCACCATCTTCTAACTGGTCTTTATATTTATTAACAAAATCGCTAGCTCCAGAAAAGGCAATTTGTGTAATATATTCTTCTATTTCATCAGCAGTCATACCTATACCGTTATCTATAATTTGTATAGTGCTGTTTTCTTTATCTAGTACAACTTTAATGTTAAAGTTTTCATCGCTAATGTTAGCTTCGCCCATAGTTGATAATTTTTTTAGTTTATTTATAGCATCACAACCATTAGATACTAATTCTCTAATAAATATATCAGAATCAGAATAAAGCCATTTTTTTATAATTGGTAAGATATTTTCGCTATTAATTGAAAGATTACCTTTTTTCATTTTTGTACCTCCTAAAAATTTATATTTATTATATTTTAATACTATAAATATAAAATGTCAAGAAAAAATAGCACTCTTTTAAAAAGAGTGCTAGCAAAATTACAGGCTGTTTATAATAGCTTCGGCACATTTTATACCGTCAACTCCAGCAGATACTATACCTCCAGCATATCCACAGCCTTCACCACAAGGGTAAAGTCCTTTATATTTTATAGATTGTAGTGTTTCTTTATCTCTAATAATTCTAATAGGTGATGAGCTACGGCTTTCTACGGCAGTTAAAAGCCCATTTTCATCTCCAAAGCCTTTTATTTTTTTGTTCATTTCTATAATACCAAGTTTTATAGATTCATATATAAAATTTGGAAATATATCTCTAAAATCGGCAGGTGTTACACCTGGTTTAAATGTTGGCTCTATATTGCCAACAGATGTAGATGGTATCCCTTTTAAAATATCACCTATTTTTTGTACAGGTGCAAAATAATTACTACCACCTACTATAAAGGCTTTTTCTTCAAGTTCTCTTTGAAAATCCACACCAGATAGTATATGACTATTATCTAAATCATCTGGATAAACTTCTATTAATAAAGCACTATTTGCATTTTTTCCACCTCTGTCAAAATAGCTCATACCATTGGTAACAAGCCTATTTTTTTCAGAAGAAGAATTTACAACATACCCTCCAGGGCACATACAAAAAGTATAAGCACCACGATTATTAGGTAATCTTACAGATAATTTATAATCGGCAGGGGGAAGATAACAAGCAAATTTACCATATTGAGCATTGTTTATAAAATCTTGATTATGCTCTATCCTAACACCAACTGCAAATGGTTTTTTTTCTATTGGGTGATTTTTATTGTTTATAAGCTCAAAAGTATCTCTAGCACTATGTCCTATTGCTAATATTACTTTATCTGTATTTATATCAAAAATTTCATTATTTTCTAAATTTTTTACGGTAACACCATTTATTGTATTATTTTTTATTAGCAAGTCTATCATTTGATGCTCAAATAAAATTAGTCCACCAAGTGAGATTATTTCTTCTCGTATATTTTTAACCATTGTTATAAGCTTATCTGTACCTATATGGGGCTTTGCAGTATACAATATCTCTTCTGGAGCAGATGCTTTAACAAATTCTTCTAGTAAAACTCTACACCTATAATCTTTTATACCTGTTGTAAGCTTACCATCAGAAAATGTTCCAGCTCCACCTTCTCCAAATTGTACATTGGAATTTTCGTTTAATATACCAGTTTTCCAAAAAGTATCTATATCTTTTTTACGTTTTTCTACATTTTTACCACGTTCTATAACAATAGGTTTAAGCCCAGAGCGAGCAAGTATTAATGAAGCCATAAGTCCAGCAGGTCCAAATCCTATAATTATAGGCCTTTTATCATATTGTTTTTTAGGTATATTATATATAAATGGCTCTACCATTGAAACATCTTTTATTTTTAAATATTTTTTTTCATCTTTTATATCAATATCTACTGCAAGGACATAAAAACCACCACGTTTTTCTCTTGCATCAATAGATTTTTTTGCTATTGTTACGCTTAGTATATTTTCAATATTTGTTTTTAATATTTTACAAGCAATAGATTTTAAATTATCTTGTGTAATTTTTTGTTCTAAAGGGTATTTTATATTAGATATTCTTATCATTTTTTTACCTTTCTAAATTATAGATTTTATACAGGATTTTGTAGCAACATAAGATGATGACCAAGCCCATTGAAGATTAAATCCACCACAATCTCCTAAAACGTCTAATATTTCTCCTGCACAATATAGACCTTTTATTATTTTAGATTCTAATGTTTTATCATTAAATTCACTTGTTTTTATACCACCAGCAGTAACTTGAGCATTGTTAAAGCCATTTGTGTCTAATATTTCTAGCTTATAATTTTTTATAAGATTAGCCATATTTTTTAATATATTATCTGTTAAATCTTTTACTAAAAATGATAGTTTTTCTATACCACTATTTTTAGCTATAATATTACCTAAGCGTTTATTTAATAGGCCATTAAAATAGTTTTCCATATTTGTATAGTTTAATAGTTTTTTTCTATCTTTTAATATGTTAAACACATCTTCTTCTGAGAAGCTAGGCATAAAGTCTATATATGCTATTAAGTTTTTATACCTTGCAAATAGTGTAGACAACTGAAAAACAGGTGGGCCAGATATACCATAATCTGTAAATAGTATTTCTCCGTAGTCTTCTTTTAAAAATGTAGAATTGCTATAAATTTTTAAATTGCCTGTTATTTTTATACCTTTTAAAGATTTTACCTTTTCTTGATTTGTTTTTAACTGTACTAAGGCAGGTGTAAGCTTTGTAGCACTATGCCCTAAAGATTTTAAAAGGTTTATACCATCACCATTAGAGCCTAAATTTTGGCTAGCCATACCACCTGTTGCAAATATTATTTTATCTGCTGTTATAGTTTCATTATTGTTAGATGTTATTTTAAATTTGTCATTTTTTTTCTTTATATTTTTTACGTTAAATTCTGTTTTTATAGGTATATTTAAGCTATCTATTTTGTTTCTTAAAGCATCTAATATACTTGATGCTTGCTCACTATAAGGATAAACTTTTCCATTTTCTAAAACAGTATGTAAAACACCTAAGTTATAGAAAAAATCTATTGTATCTTGTACAGAAAATTGTTCTAAAAAATATTTTGTAAAAAATTTATCTTCTCCGTAGTAGTTTTCATATGTTGCATAAATATTTGTAAAATTACAACGGCCATTACCAGTTGCTAGTATCTTTTTTCCTACTCTATCCATTTTTTCAAGTATTATTATATTTATAGAGCCTTTTGACATATTGTAAGCGTGTATAGCAGAAGAGAGTCCAACAGCACCACCACCTACAATAGCTAATGTTTTTTTCATTTTATCACCTTTAGTTTATATTTTTATTTTAATACGACTTCTTAAAAAATAACAAGTTTATTTTTTTTGAGATACTCTATGGTAGAAAAGCTAATTTATGCGTACAAGGGATAAAGCCACTTGAACTCTAGCTTTTTACACAATTAAGAGCAAAGCCTCGTATTATTATTAAAAGTTGCCTTAATAATATTTTGTCTACAGTATGTAGCCACTACTTTTGTAGTGGCTATATTAATTGTTTAAAAAATTTATTTAATTAGATGAGGTGTTATCTGATATTTGGGTAGAAATATCTTTTAGCTCATCACCTGTACCAATAACTATGGTTATATCGTATCCAAAGTCTTGTACTTTTTGTGGATTAACCACTATTTTAGATTTAGTAAAAAACTTTTGTAAATCGTTACCCTGTCCAACATCGGATACATATATTTTAGTTTCTTCCGATTTAGTGTCTTGAGAATCTCCAATATCTCCTATTATATATCCGTTATCTTCTAAAAGCTCTTTAGTTTTACCAGCAAGGCCTGATGTATAGCTACCATTTAAAATTTGTATAGATTTATCAAAGCTATCTTCATATACTATATCTTCTGGGTTGATAGTAGGCTTTTTAAATACTTCATAGGCAAATTCTTTTACTTCTTGCTCATCTACTATTACAAAAGATATACCACTTATACTTTTTGTTGTACAAGGAATAGTATAAGTTTGTGTGTTAGAAATATCAACCTCTTTTACTTCACCTACATATTTTAATGCGTCTGATATAGTAAAGTTTGTATCTATATATTTTGTCAATGTTGTAATGTAAGATTTAGGGTTGGATATTATAGAGTCTATGCTAAGCACTTTTTCAAAAAACTTTGTCATAAAAGCCTGCTGCACTTCTACTCTTTGCAAATCTCCTCTTGCATATCCTACATTATTATTATCTTTTCTAAATCGTAAAAGTTGTTCTGCTTTATCCCCATCTAAAAGCTGTAAACCAGGTTGTAGATTTATATATAAATCTTGAGTAGGGTCGGAGTAATGCATTCTTTGAGGAACGTCAAATTCTATACCACCAACAGAATCTATTATATATTTAAATCCTTCAAAATTAAAATGTGCGTAATAGTCAATTTTTACATCTAGCAAATCTTCTAAGTATCTTTGTAAAAATTCCATACCCCTTTCTTTTCCATAGTTAGGGATAGAGTTTATTTTTTTAAATGAAGGGTTATCGTTAGCTATTATAGGTTCATTTTTTACCATAACTTGCCACATATCAGGTGGTATAGATACTTTTGTATCTCTAGGGATAGATACAACGGATATTTGGTTATTAACAGAGTTATAACCTACAAGCATTATACCATCTGTTCTTCCTTCTGCCTCGTCTGTACAGGCTATGAGAGCTAATGTTCTTTCTGGTGGTTTAGGTGCTACCTTATCCACAACCTTGTTTACAAATGTATTATTATTGCTAGGTTCGTTAGAAATAAAGGCATATACAAAAAAGCAAACAACCCCTATAAAGTATACTGTGAGTATAGAAAAAACTATTTTAAAAAATCTTTTTGTAAGGCTTTTTTTCTTTCTTTTTTTACGACCTTTTTTATTTTTGTTTTTCATATTTTCTCCTTTAATTTTGTTTATTTTTTTATGTAAAGCGTGAGTATTTAAATATTTTTAGCGTGCCATTTTTTAGAAAATATTCTTGAAAAATACAATACTGACCTAAACAACCAGTCAATATACATACCGGCCCATATGCCATATATACCATAATTAAAATGTACACCTAAAAGCCAAGAAAAGAATATTCTAAATATAAAAAGGCTTAAAACAGATATGGTCATAGTAAATTTTGCATCGCCAGTTGCTCTTAAAGCACTAGGTGTCATAAAAGATGTTGCCCAAAATATAGGGCTTAATATTAAAAAACTGTTTATAAGATTGAGTGAATATTCTAATACTTGTAAATCGTCTGTATAAAGGAAATATATTTTGCTACAAAATATGTAAAAAATAATGTTCATTATAAGTTGAGATATATTTGCACCTAAAGTTTGGCTAAGCATAACTTTTTTTGTTTTTTCCATATCACCACTTCCATAAGCAGTGCCTGTAAATGGTACACAAGTAACCTGAAATGTTTTGCCTGGTAACTGTATAAAATTTGATATAGAATTACAAATAGTATTGGCAGATAATGCTGCTGTACCCATACCAGACATAAATACCTGTACTAAAAGCTTGCCACCATTAAATATAATACCATCAACGGAATTTGTTATAGCAATATCTAAAACAGGCTTTAATATATTAAAATTAACCTTAATAGTAGGCTTAGGAAGTTTTAACATACGAGGTTTAAAATAAATAAAAAATTGTAATATTAAGCTTGAAATAATACGAGAAACTAAAAGCCCGTAACCAACGCTACTTATACCAAGATTTAAAACTTTTATACAAAATATAGTTACTATTACATAAAAAATATTGGATAAAAATACACCTATAAGAGGGCTTAAATTATCTCCTGTTGCACGTCTTATCCCTGTAAAAACATTAAATAATGTTAAAAATGGTAAAGATATAGATGTAAAAAATAAGTATATACTAGCAGAATCTAAAACGGTTTGCTCTGCCTTACCAAATAGTATATTTAAAAGGGGAGCTCTAAATATTATAAGAAAAGCACTTATAACAATAGATGCGTATATAGATATAGTGATAGAATGATTAGCACAATCTTGTGCCTTTTTAATATCACCTTTACCTACACATTGAGAAACTATTGCTGTAATACCTGTTGCTATACAAGTTAAAATGTTCATAAAAACAAAGTTTATTTGGTCTACCATACCAATACCAGCACTAACTGATGTGCCTAACCCACTAACTAGCATTGTGCCAAGCATAGTAGAAACAGTAGAAAGAGTTTGTTCTAGCATAACAGTTAGATATAATGTTACAAAGTGATAGTTTCTAAAGCTTTTCATAAAAAATTGCCCCCATAAAAGTTTGGTTTATAAAATCAAGGTTTAAAAGAGCTTTTTAAAGATACTATTCTGTTAAAAACAAGATTGTTTTTATCAAAATGTTTACTATCTGCTACAAAATATCCATTTCTAATAAATTGAAATCTATCCATTTTATTGGCAGAAAGTATAGATGGTTCTATATAAGCATTATCTAATACAATTAAAGAATTTTCATTTTCTATAAGCTCTTTTTCATCTTCTAAAGATGGAATAACAAGGCTATCATATAAATTTACAGTAGCTTTAACAGCGTGTTTTGCAGATACCCAATGTATTGTTCCTTTTACTTTACGTCCTGTAAATCCAGAGCCACTTTTTGTCTCTGGGTCATAAGTACATCTAAGCTCTATAATATTGCCATTTTCATCTTTTATAACTTCGTTGCACATTATAAAATATGCACCTTTTAGCCTAACTTCTTTACCAACAGAAAGGCGGAAAAACTTTTTAGGAGCATCTTCTAAAAAATCATCTCTTTCTATATAAAGCTCACGAGAAAACATAACTTCTCTAGTGCCTAGCTCTTCGTTTTCTGGGTTATTTTCTATAGTTAGGGCTTCTTCCATATCTTCTGGATAGTTTGTTATAACCACTTTTATAGGGTCTAACACTGCCATAACAACATTTACCTTGTCTTTTAAATCTTCTCTTATACAGTACTCTAGCTGAGCTGTATCTACAACACTTGATGCTTTAGATACACCTACCATTTGGCAAAAGTTTTTTATAGATTCTGGAGTGTAGCCTCTTCTTCTTATACCAGATAAAGTTACAAGGCGTGGGTCGTCCCAGCCGTCTACTTTACCTTCTTCTACTAGTTGTCTTAAATATCTTTTACCCATAATAGTGTTAGATAAATTAAGTTTTGCAAACTCTATTTGTCTTGGTTTTACTTTAAAGTCTAGCTCATTTACAAACCAGTTGTACAAAGGTCTATGGTCTTCAAATTCCATTGTACAAATAGAATGAGTTATTTCTTCAAAGGCATCTTCTAGAGGGTGGGCAAAGTCATACATAGGGTATATGCACCAATCATTACCTGTTTTATGATGAGGTATATGTGCTATCCTATATATAACAGGGTCTCTCATATTTATATTAGGAGATGACATATCTATTTTTGCTCTTAAAGTTTTTTCTCCGTCTTTAAATTCTCCTTTTCTCATACGCTCAAAAAGGTCTAAGTTTTCTTCTATAGAACGGTTTCTATAAGGGCTTTCTTCTCCTGGAGCATTTAAAGAGCCTCTTTTTTCTCTAATCTCTTGTGGTGTTAAATCACATACAAAGGCTTTACCTTTTTTTATAAGCTCTACTGCACAGTCGTACATTTTTTCAAAATAACTAGATGCAAAATAAAGTCTGTCTTCCCAATCAAAGCCAAGCCACTCTATATCTTCTTTTATAGAACGGACAAATTCGTCATCTTCTTTAGCTGGGTTTGTATCGTCAAAACGAAGGTTGCATTTTCCACCGTAATAGTCTGCAAGCCCAAAGTTTAAACATATACTTTTTGCGTGACCTATATGAAGATACCCGTTAGGTTCTGGTGGAAACCTAGTGTGTATTTTATTAAGTTTGCCCTCAAGGTCTTTTTGTATATAATTATGTATAAAATTACCTGTTTGAGATAGATTATTATTTTCATTTTCCATAATAAAAATTCCTCCTAAGTTAAAAAGATTTACTTTCAAAGTCGTAATAATAAAAAACTTTTTTACAATGGTTACATACACCAAATTTCATAATTTTATCGTTATCTTCGTTTGAAAGTTTAAAATCTAGATTTACTTTTATATTATTACCAGTTTGGCTACAAATATGATTTTCAAAGTAATAATTTTTGCTTTTTTGAAAGCTATTAGCATTTAATATAATATCTTTTAGGTTGTCTAAAAGTTCCATATGTTCCTCCAATATATACTAACTATTAATATATTATTATATTATAAAGCTATAAAAAGGTCAATTTTTTTTAGGGAATTAAGTGCTAAAAAATTTTTTCAAAAAAATTAAAAAAAGTGTTGACATATTTAAAGTTATAATATATAATTAATTTTGTTGTTAAGCAAGCCCAGATAGCTCAGTCGGTAGAGCAGAGGACTGAAAATCCTCGTGTCGGCGGTTCGATTCCGTCTCTGGGCATAGCTATGGGTCACTAGCTCAGTTGGTAGAGCACTGGACTTTTAATCCAGGTGTCCCGGGTTCGAACCCCGGGTGACTCATTTTAAAAAGGGGTGTACGCATATTAGCGTATGCTTTTTTTGTATATAAATTAATTTTTATAAAATAGATTTTTATTATATAGATATATTTTTTACTTTATGTTAAAATTATCTATATTGGCTATAATTATAATAGAAATACGTTTTAATTTATATAGATTTATATCATAAATAGCTAAAAATTTTAAAAAGGAGAATTATATGGAAAAATTAATGCTTATTGACGGCCACAGTATAATGAATAGAGCTTTTTATGCAATACCCATTTTAACTAACAAAGATGGACAGTATACAAATGCCATATACGGCTTTTTAAATATTTTATTTAAGCTTATAGAAGAAGAACAACCTACATATATAGGGGTTAGCTTTGATTTACCTAAACCTACATTTAGACATTTAAAATATAGCCACTACAAAGGAAACAGAAAAAAAACTCCAGATGAGCTAAAAAGCCAAATACCTTTAATAAAAGAAGTATTAAAAACTATGAATATTATTATATATGAAAAAGAAGGATATGAGGCAGACGATGTTTTAGCTACTATTGCTAAAAAGGCAGAAAATATAGGTATAAATCCTATTATTGTAAGTGGCGATAGAGATTTACTACAAGTAGCTACGGACAATATAAAAATAAAAATTCCTAAAACAAAAGCAGGTAAAACAGAAATAGAAGACTATTTTGCAAAAGATGTTATGGAAAAATATAGCGTTACGCCAAAAGAATTTATAGAAGTGAAAGCTCTTATGGGGGACACATCAGACAATGTGCCAGGAGTACCATCTATTGGCGAAAAAACGGCTATAAAAATTATTAATGAATATAAAACAGTGGAAAATGCTATAGAAAATGCTTGTAATATTAAGCCTAAAAAGGCAGGGGAAAATATTTTAGAATATAAAGACCAAGCATTGCTTAGCAAATATTTAGTTACAATAGATACTAACGTTCCTATAGATTTTTTAAACGAAAAAACAGAAAACATATTTAATGAGGAATTCTTTTTACAATGTAAAAAATATGAATTAAAAACTATATTATCAAAATTTAAAGAACCTACAAATACAGAAGAAACATTAGATTTTAAGCTTATAGAAAATATAGAAGATGCAAAAGCATACTTTAATAATCTTAAAAAAGATGAAGAAATAGCTTATAAAATAGTATATGATGATAATATACTTGTAGGGATAGGGTTTACAACAAAAAATGATGTAGGAACTTTTATAAAAGTTGGAGATAATATATCACAAGATGAAATATTAAATATATATAAACCTTTTTTTGAAGAAGATTATAAAAAAATAACAATAGATGCAAAAGCAGATATTATATTTTTAAATAAAAATAATATAAAATTAAATAATTTAATATTTGATGTTATGATAGGAGCATATATTTTAAATCCTACAAAAGATAAATATGAATACAATAACATTGCAGAAGAAATATTAGACATAAGCTATGAGGATAAAGACGAGATATTAGGTACTAAAAAATCTAAAAAATTTATTTATGATATAGAAAAAGAAACCTGGTTTAAATATTGTGTAAGGCAAAGCTATGTAGCATACAATTCTAAGGATATTATAAGTAAAAATATAGAAGAAAACAACCAACAAGAGCTTTTTTACAATATAGAAATGCCTCTTATAGAAGTTTTAGCTAGTATGGAAATTTATGGTATAAAAGTAAGTAAGGAGGAGCTTATAGAATATCAACAGGCTCTTGACAAAGAAATAGAACAACTAACAAAGGAAATACATTGGATAGCAGGAGAAGAATTTAACATAAATTCATCTAAGCAACTAGGAGATATACTATTTGAAAAGCTTAGCCTTAAAGGAAGCAAAAAAACAACAAGAGGTTGGTCTACATCGGCAGATGTTTTAGAAAAATTATATGACCAACACGAAATAATACCTAAAATATTAGTGTATAGAACATATGCTAAGCTTAAAAGCACTTATGCAGATGGATTATTAAATGTTTTAGATGAAAAAACAAGCAGAATATACTCTAGCTTTAACCAAACAGCAACAGCCACAGGTAGAATAAGCAGTACAGAACCAAACTTGCAAAATATACCTATAAAAATAGAGCTTGGACATAAAGTTAGAAAAGTGTTTAAGCCAGAAAAAGACTATATTTTTATAGATGCTGATTATTCCCAAATAGAGCTTAGAGTGCTTGCCCATTTATCTAAGGACGAACACCTTATACAAGCATTTAATGAAGGGCAAGATATACACAAGACAACAGCTGCTAAAGTTTTTAAAAAGCCTTTAGAAGATGTAACAAGTTTTGAAAGAAGTGCTGCTAAAGCTATAAATTTTGGACTTATATATGGAAAGCAAGCCTTTTCTTTAGCACAAGATTTAGGCATAACAAAGGCTAAAGCAGAAGAATATATAAACGATTATTTTGACAAATATCCTAAAATAAAAGAATTTTTAGATAGCATTGTAGAAAGTACAAAAGAAACAGGGTATACAAAAACAATGTTTAATAGAATGAGATATGTGCCAGAAATAAATTCTTCTAATTTTATGCAAAGAGGTGTAGGACAAAGAATAGCTATGAATACTCCTATACAAGGCACAGCAGCAGATATTATAAAAATAGCTATGGTAAAAGTGTATAAACGTATAAAAAAAGAAAATTTAAAATCTAGGTTAATTTTGCAAGTACACGATGAGCTTTTAATAGAAGCCTACAAAGATGAAAAGGATACTATAAGACAAATATTAAAAGATGAAATGGAAAATGCCATAAAATTTTCTGTAAAGCTTCTTATAGATATAAACGAAGGTGAAAACTGGTATGATACAAAATAAAGCTATTGTAATAGGGCTAACAGGAGGAACAGGCTGTGGTAAGTCCACAGTTTGTTCTATATTAAAAACATATAATACTTATATTATAGATGCAGATAAAATAGCGCATAGTATTATAAAAAAAGGAAATAATGCTTATTTTGAGCTAATAAATTATTTTGGAAAAGATATTTTAAATAGTGAAAATGAAATAGATAGAAAAAAATTAGGAAAAATAGTATTTAGTGATAAAGAAAAATTATTTTATTTAAATAATATAACGCATAAATACATAATAAGAGAAATAAAAGATAGTATAAATATGGCAAAAGATAAACAAGAATATAACTATATAGTTATAGATGCTCCACTTTTGATAGAAACTAACCTACATAAAATAGTAGATGAAGTATGGATAGTACATTGCTCTTTACATACTAGGCTTAAAAGGCTTGTTAAAAGAGATAATTTATCGGAAGAAATATTGATAAAAAGAATAAATAGCCAGACACCTTTTGAACAAAATAAAAAATATGCTAATTTTATTATATTTAATGAAGACGGAGCAAATCTTGAAGAAATAATAAAACAAAGATTAAAAAGGAAAGTTTGATAATGTTTTATATCTTAAATGGGAAGAAAATAATAAAAATTTTTAAAATAATAATATTTTTTATTATATTAATACTGTTATTTATATGGTTTGTAAATTATATATTACCTGTAAAACATCAAAATATAATAGAAAAATATGCTAAAAAATATAGTATAGAAAAAGAGCTAGTTTTTGCAGTTATAAATGCAGAAAGTAGATTTAATAAAGAGGCTATATCTAATAAAGGGGCAATAGGGCTTATGCAAATAATGCCAGAAACAGGAGAGTGGCTTGCAAAAAAGATAAAAATAGAAAATTTTTCTAAAGAAATGCTATATGATGAAGAAATTAATATAAATCTTGGTTGCTATTATTTAAAAGAACTAATAAATAAATTTGAAGATGAAACATTGGCACTTTGTGCTTATAATGCAGGAAGTACTAATGTTTATAGATGGCTTAACGATGATAAATATTCTAAAGATGGATATATACACACAATACCTTTTAAAGAAACAGATAAATATATAAAGAAAATAAAAATATTTAAAAAAGGTTATAGCATATTATTAAAATATTGGTTTTAAGATAAAATACTTTGGAGGAAATATGAAAATATATAAATTGTTTTTTGTTATTTTTGTTTTTATTGTTTTAGCTGGTTGTAAAGACAATGTTATAACAGAAACAACTGTTACACAATTTGATAATACAATAGACAACAAAACAGATGATACAATAAATTCTATTAAAGAAACAACACCAGAAGCAACAAGTGAAGAAAATAATATACAGCCAAAACAAGAAATACCAGTAGAAGGTGGACAATTAGTACTTTCTATGCGTATGCCAAAAACATTAAACCCTCTAGTAAATGAAGATGTAACAATAGATAATATATTAAAGCTTATTTTTGAACCATTATTTAGCATAGATAGTGATACATTAAAGCCTGTACCTAACATAGCTAGCTCTTATTCTATGTCTGAAGATGGTAAAACAGTTTATATAGATATTAGAAATGATATATACTGGCACGATGGAAAACAGTTAACAGCTAAAGATGTTATATTTTCTTTAGATGTTATAAAATCTATACCAAATTCTTTATATAAAAGTGCATTAGATAATGTAGCATCATATAGTAACAAAGGAAATCAAGTTATCATAAACTATACAGAGCCTTATAGCTTTTATAGGTATAATTTGTGCTTTCCTATTATACCTATCCATTATTATAAAAATAATTTAGATATAGAAAATAGTAGAAGCCTAAAACCCATAGGAAGTGGAAGTTTTAAATATTCTAGTTATAGGCTGGCAAATGAGCTTATATTAGAAAAAACAACATCTTTTAAAGGAACACCTTATATTAATACTATAAAAATAATAATAACACCAGATAGACAAACAGATTTATATGCTTTTGAAAAAAACATAATAAATAGTTTGAATATAGATTTTTCTAGCTGGGGGAATTTAAATTATAAAAGAGAAAAAATAAGCACTAATATAATTAGTAATAACTTTGAATATTTAGGTTTTAATTTTGACAAACAAATATTTAAAAATATAGATATTAGAAAAGCTATAGCTTATATTATACCTAAAGATGAAATAATAAAAAATATATATTTAGATAATGGAGTAAAATCTTTGGCACCTATAAACTCTACTACATTTTTAGCTTATAAAGATATAGAAACATATGAATATAGTGTACCAAAAGCTATAGAGGCTCTAGGCAAAGCAAATATTACAAAAGATATGGCTAATTTTAGTATATTAGTTAATGTAGAAAATAAAGAAAGAGTAGAATCTGCAGAGCTTATACAAAAAAGGTTATCACAAATAGGTATAAATGTTAATATTGTAAAAAAACCTTTTGAAGAATATAAAAAAGATTTAGAGCAAGGTAATTTTGATATGTTTTTAGCTGGTATAGATTTTGGCATAGTGCCAAATTTAAAAAGCTTTTTAATGTCTTCGGGAACAGGTGAAGGTGGCATTAATTACCAAAACTTTAAAGATGCTAGAATGGACTTTTTAGTTGGAAATATATATACAGCTACATCTGAAGAGGCCTTTATTAAAGCTACTATAGATATGCAACAGTATTTTGCAGAGCAATTACCAGTTGTAGGGATATTTTTTAAGGACGAAATACTTCTTACAGATTATACAGTAAAAGGTGATAAAAAGCCTAATATTTATAACCAATTTAACAATATAGAAAAGTGGTATATAGAATAGGAAGTGGAAAATGATTAAAAAAAATTTTTTAACTGGAGAGTATGTTATTTATTCTTTAGATAGGGCAAATAGGCCACAAAGCATTAAAAAAAATACCCTAAAAACACCGATAGAAATATGTCCATTTTGTATAGAAAATGAACATATGACATCTAACCCTATATATACAAGCTTTAATAAGGAAATAAGGATAATAGATAATAAGTACCCTATAATAGATATAAATAGAGAAAAATATGGAATACATTATGTATTAATTGATACAAAAGAACACCAAAAAAATATAGTAGATTATACAGATGAGCATATGTACTATTTGATAAAATCTATGAAAGATATATTAAATATTTTAGAAAAAGATGAAAAGCTTGAATACGTGCAGATTTTTAAAAATAAAGGGGCAAATGCTGGTGCATCTCAATCACATTCTCATTGGCAAATTTTAGCATTATCTATGTTACCTAATAGACAAAAGTATATGCTAGATACACTAAAAGAATATGAAAAAGATAATGGAAGATGCTATTTTTGCAGTATGGACTACACAGATAATTTAGTGTGCGAAAATAATGAATTTTTGGCATTTTGTCCTGATGATAGCTTATATTGTTATGAGATAAATATTATACCCAAAAAGCATATTACTAATATTAAATATTTAGATGATTATATGCTAAATGAGCTAGGTAGTATACTAAAAAAATGCTTGATTAAGCTAAATTTAGTATATAATGATTTAGACTATAATATAAGCGTACAAAATGGCTTTAGAGCTAAATATGAATATCATTTTTTTATACAGATTATACCTAGAATGGGGTATTTAGGTGGATTTGAATTTTCTACAGGTATGTTTGTAAATTCTGTTTTACCAAAAGATGCAGCAAAAAGATTAAGAAAAATATAGTATTATAGTTTTGGAGGGGTTTTATGAAAACTAATCTTATGATTTTAAAAGGTGGAACGTCTTTAGAAAGAGAAATATCTTTAAAATCTTTTGAAAATGTTATAAAAAATATTGATACACAAAAATATAATATTTTAGATATTGATGTAATAGATATAGATACACTTATAAAAGCTATAAAAGATTTTAACCCTCACATTGTTTTAAACCTTATGCACGGAGGTATAGGAGAAGATGGAACTATACAAGCACTTTTATCTATGCTAAATATAAAATATGTAGGGAGTAAAGCATTATCTAGTGGGATATGTATGGATAAAAATCTTTCCAAAACTATATTAAAAGCTAACGATATACCTATTATAGACTATGTGTATATAAAAAAAGATGAGAACCCTTATTTATATAAAAATGAAATAGATGAGCTTATTTATCCTTTAATAGTTAAGCCTAATAAAGGTGGCTCTAGTATAGGGATAAAAATTGCTAAAAATATAGATGAAGTGTTTGAAGCTATAAACTATATAAAAAATTTAGATGATGATATTTTGATAGAAAAATTTATAGACGGAAAAGAAGCCATATGTAGTATTGTACAAAATAAACAGGGGCTTAACATTATATCTATATTAGATATTAATACAGATAGTTATATATTTGACTATAGTGCAAAATATAACCAAGATACTAATATATATTTTTCTAAATTACCAAAATTTTTACAAACAATGATACAAGAAGTTGCTAAAAAATCTTTTAATATTTTAAAATGTGAGGGTTATGCCAATGTAGATTTTATTATAAAAGATGACGATATATATGTTTTAGAGATAAATACAATACCAGGATTTACTGATAAAAGCTTATTGCCTAAAGGTATAACTTTATGTAATAACACATTAAAAGACTTTTTAAATGATATTATAGATTTTGCAAAATAGATAGGGTGATATTATGAAACAGAAGATAATTATGATTTTAGCAATATTTTTATTTTTAGCACTTTTTATAATGACAATATTTAATTCTCCAAGAAGAAATATAAATGTATCGACAAATGGTGGAAATAGAAATATTGTAACATTTGGTAAAAATAGTGGTGGAAATAAAAATATTAACAGTAATATTAAAAACAAAAATAAGGGTAAAAAAATTGATATTATAAAAAGCCAAAATGGAGACAATGGAAATGTAGAAGGTGAAGGCAACAACTATTATATGATTATAGCTATTATATGCTTATTATTGGCAACTTCTATAACTTTTATATTAGCAATATTTTTAATAGTATTTTTAATAAATAGAAGAAAAAACAAGCATAAAATTGTTGAAACATAATATAATATATTGACATAAAAAAATTTAAATGTTATTATATAAAAAATGATAGAGGTGCGTTTTTTATCAGTAAGTATGTAGATGTATTTAGGGACAAAAGAAATATACTAAAAGGAAAAAATGCCGAAGGTTTAAAATACCTAAATGTTTTATGCCTGGTTGTATTAGTTAAGAGCTATACGACTGTCGTCTTTTTGTTGACGGAGAGCTATCTGAAAGTTAGAACAATTGTATCCTTATTAGCCTTTTGGCTAGTTCTATAAAATTTTCAGACTGGCTTTTTAGTCAGTCTTTTATTTATTAAATACAATTAAGATATGAGTTATATTTTATAGTAAAATACTTGTTTTATTAAAAACTTATAGATATTTGTTGCTTTAATTTTTATCAATAAAATATTTAAAAATATCTATTTTTGTATTAAATATCCAAAAAGTTGAGAATTATGTTTTAGGAGATAATATTTATGAAAAAAGTAAATTTAGCTGTTGTTGGTGTTACGGGTATGGTTGGAAGAACTTTTTTAAAAGTTTTAGAAGAAAAAAATTTGCCTATAAATAATTTCTATGTATTTGCTTCTAAAAGAAGTGCAGGTAGTAAAATAACTTTTAATGGTAAAGAATATGAAGTGGAGGAGCTTAAAGAAGATTCTTTTGATAGAGGGATAGATATAGCATTATTTTCTGCAGGAGGGGAAACAAGTAAAATATATTCTCCTATAGCAGCTAGTAAAGGTTGTATTGTAATAGATAATAGCTCTCAGTTTAGAATGGATAAAGATGTGCCTCTTGTTGTACCTGAGGTAAACCCAGAAGATATTTCCAAAAATAAAGGTATTATAGCAAACCCTAATTGTTCCACTATACAGGCAGTTGTTGCATTAAAACCTTTACACGACAAATATAAAATAAAAAGGATAGTATATTCTACTTATCAGGCTGTTTCTGGTGCTGGTAGAGCAGGTATAATAGATTTGCAAAATGGCTTAAAAGGGGAAGAACCTAAAATGTTTTTACACCCTATTGCTAATAATTGTATACCACATATTGATAACTTTTTAGATAATGGGTATACAAAAGAAGAAATGAAAATGATAAATGAAACTAGAAAAATATTACACGATGATAGCTTAAAAATTACAGCAACTACTGTTCGTGTTCCGGTAGAAAATTCTCATAGCGAATCTATAAATGTAGAATTTTATGAGCAATTTGATATTAACGAGCTAATAAAAGATTTAGAAAATATGAAAGGTGTTGTAGTTTTAAATGACTACACAAAAAATGAATATCCTTTAGCTACAATAGCTAATGGCACAGATGAAGTATACATAGGAAGAATAAGACGTGATGAAAGCCTAGATAGTGGTATAAATATGTTTGTTGTTGCAGATAACATAAGAAAGGGTGCAGCAACTAATGCTGTTGAAATAGCAGAATATATTATAAAAAATAAAATGATTTAAAACCAATAAAAGAGGTGGAAAAAATGAGTATTTTTACAGGGTCAGGTGTTGCAATAGTAACCCCTTTTAAAGAAGATAAAACAGTGGATTTTGATACGTTTGAAAGGCTCATAAACTTTCAAATAGAAAATGGCACAGATGCAATTGTTGTATGCGGTACAACAGGTGAGGCTAGCACTTTAACAGAAGAAGAACACATTGAAGTTGTTAAATTTTGTGTAGATAAGGTTGCAAAGCGTGTACCAGTTATAGCAGGTGCAGGCAGTAATAACACAATGAAAAGCGTTAAAATGTGTAAAAAGTGTGAAGAAGTTGGTGTAGATGGGCTTTTAATAATTACACCTTATTATAACAAAACAACTCAAAAAGGTATTATTAATCATTACAAAACAATAGCAGAAAGTGTAAATTTACCTATTATACTTTATAATGTACCTTCTAGAACAGGGCTTAACATTTTGCCTAAAACTGTTTTGGAATTATCAAAAATAGATAATATTGTAGCTATAAAAGAGGCTAGTGGTAATATATCTCAAGTTGTAGATATAGCTAGCATATGCCCTAAAGATTTTTATATCTATTCTGGCAATGACAACCAAATTTTACCTATATTATCTATTGGTGGTAAAGGTATTATATCTGTTATGTCAAATATTATACCTAAAGATACTCATAATATTGTAAAAAAATTTTTAGATGGAGATTTTGAAGAAAGTAAAAATTTACAGCTATCAGCAATAGAGCTTTCTAATGCTCTATTTTGTGAAGTAAATCCTATACCTATAAAAACTGCATTAGAATTTATAGGATATGGTAAAGCATATTTTAGAGAGCCTCTTATAGATATGGAAGATCAAGATGTTATAGTTTTAAAAAATGCTATGAAAAACTATGGGCTAATATAATAAATAAGTAATTTAAACAAAAGCCTATTCTAAATTTTAGGGTAGGCTTGTTTATTACAATTAGCATATGACTTATATTTTTAAATGAAAAATTATATACGTTTTTTGTATTAATTTTTAAGAATAAAAATATATAGGAGTATGTGTTTTTAATACGAGGTATTTAAAAAATTGATTATTACAATTAAGATATGACTTATATTTTTAGAAGAAAAATTATATACGTGTTTTTGTATTAATTTTTAAGAATAAAAATATATAGGAATATGTGGTTTTTAATACGAAGTATTTAAAAAATTGTTTATTACAATTAAGATATGACTTAGTATTTAAAAAATTGATTAAAGATGACTAATTAAAAGAGGTGATAATATGACAAAAATAATAATGCACGGTTGTAACGGTAAAATGGGACAAGCAATTTGTAAAATAGTAGAAGATGATAAAAATAGTGAAATAGTGGCAGGGATAGATATAAACCCTAGCAATGCAACTTTTCCTACTTTTTCAGATATAAATGACTGTAATATAGAGGCAGATGTTATTATAGATTTTTCTACAGCCACAGCAGTTGATAGGCTTATAGACTATTGTGTAAATAAAAAAATGCCAGTTGTTATATGTACTACTGGTATTAATGATGAAACTATTAAAAAAATAGAAGAAGCATCTAAATATATACCAGTTTTTAAATCTGCTAATATGAGCCTTGGTATTAACCTTATAGCTAGTCTATTAAAAAAAGCATCGGCTATATTAGATGAAAATGGTTTTGATATAGAAATAATAGAAAAACACCATAACCAAAAAATAGATGCACCTAGTGGTACAGCATTACTCCTTGCTGATGCTATAAACGAGTCTATGGACAATAAATTTGACTATGTGTACGATAGAAGCCAAGTAAGAGAAAAAAGAAGCAACAAAGAAATAGGTATATCTGCTATTAGAGGTGGAAACATTGTAGGTGAGCATTCTGTTATATATGCAGGTAAAGATGAAATAATAGAATTTACACATTTTGCTCATTCTAAAGAGGTATTTGCCATTGGTGCAGTAAAGGCTAGCAAGTTTTTAGCTAATAAGCCTGCTGGGAAATATGATATGCAAGATATAATGGATAGTTTATAATGTATTAATTTTGACAGCTAGAAATAGCTGTCTTTTTTATTAATATCAATTAAGGTATAACTTATTTTTTTAATAAAAAAGATAAACAGGGGTCAAGTTTTCTTTTTATGCCTAAAAAATTGATTATAAAAATTAAAAACTTTATATTGACAAAACTTGATAAATTGTATATAGTGTATATATAAGATATATACGATTTATATTATATGATATGGAGGTTATATGTGAAGATAATTATATCAAATAGTTCTAACAAACCAATTTATGAGCAAATAGCATACCAAATAAGAATGAGTATTTTAAATGGAGATTTAAAAGAAGGGGATAGCTTACCTTCTATAAGAGCTTTAGCAAAAGATTTAAAAGTTAGTGTTATTACAACAAAAAGGGCTTATGAAGATTTGCAAAAAGAAAACTTTATAACAACAGTTTCTGGCAAAGGTACTTTTGTATCTTCCACTAATAAAGAAAGATTAAAAGAAAAAAACTTTAAGCTTATAGAACAAAAGTTAGTTGAATGTATAGCTATTGCCAAAGCATCTAATATTACTTTAGATGAATTTAAGGAAATTGTTGATATTATTTTTGAGGAGGAGTAGGTATGGACAATGTATTAGAAGTGAAAAATTTAACTAAAAAATATAAAGATGTAGGTATAGAAAATATTAGTTTTAATGTACCAAAAGGGAGTATCGTTGGGCTTATAGGTAGAAATGGTGCAGGTAAAACAACTACAATAAAAACAATATTAGATATAGCTAAAAAAGATAGTGGAGAAGTTGTTATATTGGGAGATAGCGATATTAATGAAAAAATAAAAAATAATATAGGTGTAGTTTTTGATGGAGATACTTTCCCAGAAACATTAACTGTAAAAAATCTTAACAACATACTTAAAAATATTTATAAAAATTGGAATGAAGAATTATATTTTAAGTATGTTGAAAAGCTAGAGCTACCTGTTGATAAAAAGTTTAAACAATTTTCTAAAGGTATGAAGATGAAATTATCTATAATAGTTAGCTTAAGCTATGATGCCAAGCTTTTAATTTTAGATGAGCCTACAAGTGGCTTAGACCCTGTTGTTAGGGAAGAGATATTAGATATTTTTTTAGACTTTATACAAGATGAGAATAAAGGCATTTTAGTATCTTCGCATATTACAAGTGATTTGGAAAAGGTGGCAGATTATATAGTATTTATAGATAAAGGAAACGTTATATTTTTTGAAAGTAAAGATAAAATAATTTATGAATATGGCATATTAAAATGTAGCCAAGAAGACTTAAAAAAGATAGATAATAAATATATTTTAAAAAAGATAAAGAAAAACTATGGTTATGATGCTGTTTTAAATGACAGAGAACATATAAAACAACAATACCCTAGTTTGATTATTGATACTTGCACAATAGACGAGCTAATGGTTATATATACAAAGGGGGATAATGTATGAAAGCCTTAATGATAGAATTTTTTTATGAAAAAAAAGCTATTTTATCTGGGATAATTGTAACTTTATTTATATATTTTTTATATATACCTATATTTTCAAATCCAGAAATAATAGTAGCACCTTTAGTTTCTTATATATTTGCGAGTTTATATGGAGCATTGATATTAAAAAGAAAAAATACAAACTTTGAAATATTTTTGGCTAGCACTCCTTTAGGAAGAAAAACAATTATAAATACAGGTTATATAGTAGGGTTAATTTCAAGTTTTATTATAACTACTATGTTTTCTATGTTTTATTTTATTAGAGAATATTTTATACATATAAAATCAGTTGTAGATATTGAGTTAAATTATAATCCTTTAATGTTAATTTTAAATAGCTTTGGTTTTGGACTAATTACAACGGGTATTTTATTTCCAGCATCTATATTGCAAAATAAAGAAAATAAATTTTTATCAACGTTAGTATCTTTTATGGCTTTATTTATAAGTGGTATTTATATTATTATACTTAAATTAAATGTTTTAAATATAAGGGTAATAACATTAGGATATTTAATTATTTCTATTTGTGTTTATATATTTTCTTATTTAATAACTACTAATAAATATTTGAAAAAAGAGCTTTAGAGGAGTGGATAAATATGAAGGGGATAGTTTTAAAAGAATTTTATCAAATGAAAGATGATATACCTAGTTTTATTATTTCAACTATTTTTTTTATGATATTATACAAATTTTTAAAAGTACCATTTTTTGAATTTTCAACATCGATTGTTATATTTATTATTATAGTAAATACCTTTTTAAAACAAGAGCTATTAAATAATGAGAATAACTTTAATATGTATTTAAATACATTACCTATAAATATTAATAAAATTATAATGGCAAAATATTTATTTATGTTATCTATTACAACAATACTTTTATTTATTTGTATTGTAGGTTCAATTTTTATTAAATGGGAGGTAGATTTATTAAGTCAGATAAAGTATTATTCATTATATATATTTGTATTTAATTTTTATTATGTATATTTCCCAATAGCATATTTAATTTTTATATCTTTAAAAAATAACTTAGCATCTATTATAGTTTCAAATTTAATTGGAATGGTTATTTCATTATTATTAAATTTTTTATTAATATTTTTAATGTTAATTTTATTTAAAAATATTTTAGAAATTGACTTTAGCAGTGATATATTATCTGAAGATATGTTTTTAATATGTGGATTAATATGTACTTTTATATCAGCTATAATAGTTTGTAAAGTATATAAAATAACTTGCTTAAAATATAAGAAAAATTTATGTTAAAAGTTAAAAGACTATGAATTTTAATAAGTCCGTAAAAATGGACAATATAAACAAATTCATAGTCTTTTATTTTTTAATATATTTTATTAAAATTTTATATTAATTTTTAAATATTTTGTTTAGTTATAAATTATATTATTGTATAGTAAGCATAGTATAAAGCATTTGAGCAGATTCGCCTCTAGTTGCATTTGATTTTGGAGCAAAGCTACCATCTGGTCTACCATTTATTATACCAGCTTGTTGAACTTTAGCAATAGAAGAACTAGCATAGCTAGATATATTATTAGTATCTATAAAGTTTAGTTGTTCTTTATTTTTATTTAGGCTAAAGTTTTTATAATTACAAAATCTTTCTATCATAACGGCCATTTGTTCTCTTGTAATGTTATCATTAGGAGCAAATGTAGTAGAAGTTATACCACTTGTTATACCACTTTTAGCTGCCCAATCTACATAAGGGTTAAACCAAGCATCTTTAGATACATCTATAAAGTTTTCTGCTTTATACTTATTGATGTCTATATTATCCATTTTTGCAAGAAGTGTTATAAATTCTGCTCTA
This sequence comes from uncultured Tyzzerella sp., assembly GCF_963558545.1. NCBI lineage: Bacteria > Bacillati > Bacillota > Clostridia > Lachnospirales > Lachnospiraceae > Tyzzerella > uncultured Tyzzerella sp. The sequence goes on from NZ_CAUWHO010000006.1 coordinate 60,384, forward strand.
GTAATATTATTGTTAGGAGCAAATGTAGTATCATTCATACCATTTATAATACCTCTATCTGCAAGATATTTTATAGGTTCATTAGCCCAATGATTAGATATATCGCTAAAGTTAGATTGTTTAACAACAGGATACATAGCATTTATATCTATTTTAGTAGGTTCTTTTTTATCTGAGATATTATTTTCTGTTTTATTATTCTCATCATTATTAGAAGTAGTACCTATAATTGCACCATTAGTAGAGCTATTATTACTAGTATTGTTGTTATTAGATGTTGTAGTGTCATCTACATTAACAGTAGCTACAACATCTAGCAATTTTCCTTTTAAATCTGCATCTAAATTTACAAGCTCTAGTTTAACATTTTTTGATAAATTAGGTTTGTTTTTAAATGTTAAAATACCGATATTTAATGTACCATTTTGTGTAAGATTATTATCATCTAAAACTATGGATATAGTAGTTTTACCAGAATTATTGCTTTCTTTTACTAATTGGTATTTAAAATTTTTATCAGGGCTAAAGTTTACATTAGTGTTACCATTTTCATCTACTATATCTAACTGTAACGCATTTACATTTTTATCTAAGCCAGATAAAGTTATATTTGCAACATTATTTTTTACATTTATTGTTACAGAATTATTTGATGCAAAAACATTTGTTACAAATAATAAAGTTATTAAGCTACTAAATAATAATTTTTTTATCACTGTAAAAACTCCTTTTATGTTTATAATTATTTAAAATCTACTTTTAAATCCTTTTTGCCACCTTGGAGAACTATTGTAGGCAGGCTTTCATCAGTAGGCATAGAAACCCAAGTAGTGTCACTTGTTAAACGTTCTTTAGTAAATGAACCATCTTCATTAAATTTACCTTGCCACATTTCTGCCATTATCTCTATTGGTAAATCGCTTATGCTTTCGTATCCTTTATTTTCTCCCTCTCCTTGTATTTGAGGTACAAATATAAATATACCTTCGGCAGTAGAAGATGTAATAGTACCATCTTCATCTAATGTGTCGAACATAAGAGTGTAACCACCAACAGGGCGTTCTTCTATTTTAGATTCTTCACTTATAGGATTTTGTGTAGAATATATACCTTTAATATAAACATTACTTAAAACAGAGTTACCTCTATATTTACCTACAATAACTAAAGAATCTTTAGGAATAAAATCATCAGAATTTTCACCATATTTATAGTCATTGGATAATCTACCAATACCCATTTCCATAAATTCTACATTATCTCCTGGATAGGATAAAAATTCTATGTTGTAGTTATTAGTATCAAACCCTTCTAATTTTAATTTTGTAACGTCATATGCCCATATTTTATCTTCACTAGAATTTGGCTTATTAAAGTAGCTTATATATGTATTAGGTGTAGTTGCAAAGTTGTTTGCAAAATCACCATTTTTAGCTAATACAAAATCTTCATTAGCAGTAGGTGGTTGAGATATGTTGTCAACTATATCAGCAAAAACTTTATAATTGCCACTATTTGGAATTTGAGTACCCTCAGACTTAGGTGTAACTTTAATACCAGTAACAATAGTAGGTTCTTTAAATGTTACAATTTGGTTTTCATCAATTGTATATAAAGATTTTTCTATTGTATTATCATAAGATATTCTAACTTGGTTGATTGTTTTTATTGGACTAGGGTTACCTAAAATATCTATTGGCCTAATTGCATAAGTAAATGTTAAATTATTAGCAGAGCCTATATAATCTACATAAGTGTTTGTTTTAGTAAATCCAATAGGTTTAAAGTCTTTATCGTTAGAACCTTTTCTTAATATTTCATAACCTTGTAGGCTATCATCTTTATTATTAATTGTAATAATTACTTCTTTTGCTTTATCATTTTTACTATCTTGTGAATTTTGAAGTTTAGCAGTAGCATCTACATCTACATTTTTATTATCTTGTGTACCATTTAACCTTGCTCTTCTAGATTCGTCAGTAAGATAATATATAGCTCTGTCTTCTTTTGAATATTGAGCCATATTAGATTTAGCCTCATCTGATAAAGATACACCCCATCTTGTAAAGAATTCTGTTAAGTCTTTATTTGCTATTTTACTAGCTGCCATAGCAAATTGGTTCATATCACTAAGAGATGTATTTCTAAATTCTTTATGTAATCTATTGTAGAAATTAAATGGGTTATCCCCATTATCATAAGCTAAATGAAGTTGCCAATACATAGCAAGGTGTGTAAGGCCATCGTTAGGAAGCCCTTCTTTTCCATCGGAAACTTTTTTAAATACTCTGTCGTAACCATCGTTAAGCTCTATTCTGGATTTTAAAATATTTTGGTTGCCGTCATAAGTTTGTACCATTAATGAATAAATATTGTTAGTAACTTCTGCTTTTCCTAATTTATCCATAACGTGTCCAATCTCGTGAGCTATACCCCAACCAAATAGATTATTTTGGTCTTGGCCATTTAGCTCTGATATAGGTTTACCATTCATTAAGCCATAAGCAGAATCATATGGTACACCTATGTGGTTTCCTGAAGCGTACATAAAGGCATCTGCAAACATTTTCATATAACGAATATTATTTCTTGTTTGTAAGCTATTTTGCTTATGGTCATCTATACCGTAAGTTTGGTAGATTACATCTAGCAGTTCTTCCCAAGCAAGTACATTTTTATACATTTTATCTGTTTTATCCTCTAATGTGCTTGAATCTTTGTTAATACCTTCTAGAACTTTTGTAGCAGGTAAAGATAACAACACATTAGGTAAAGATATTTCTGTATGGTTAAGAGGGTTTATTTCTAAATTACCTTTTAAGCCATTTTGGATATAATTTGTAAGGTCTTCTACAAATTTAGATATTCTTTCTTTAGCTTTTTCTGGTGTAATGCTATATAAGTCTTTAAGCTCTAAATAAGGTATTTTGTGTGCACCTATAACTTGCAATTTAACATCAGAAGGATTTTTGCCACTATATGTTATATATAATGAGCCACCCCTATCTCTATTAACATTGCCTATTTTTGGTATAGTTATAATATTTCTACCATTTTTTAGTGTGATAGGTGAGCTATAAAGAGAGTCTGCTTGTTCAAAAAATTGTGTAGGAACAAGGGAAACACTTTCACCTTCTGGAATATCTGCATATATGGCAACTTTTTCATTAGCAATACCTACTAGGCCTAAAGGTTGCCAGTTATTTATTGCTTTACCAAAATTTTTATTATCCTCTTCAGGATTTATAGAAAATACATTGTCTTTAATAAATCCTAAATTTTCTTCATTTTTATTTAAAAGTGATTGAGCTATGTCAAGCTCTTTTAATAAAATATTCCTATCAACAACAAAGCCTTCCACAGTATTTACTTCTGCTCTAAGGGCATCTATTTGTTCTTGCTTAATGTTATTAGCTAATTTTGTTCTGGAGCCATTTGCAAAAAGTGCATCTATTCTATCAGGCAAGTTGTTATAATCATAAAATGCTACTTCTGAAGCGTTTACACGTATGCTACCAGGTGTTTCGTGTAGTTGTATATAAATCTTTTTAATATTTTCTGTTTTAGGAAATGTAAAGGCATAATAGCTATTATTTTCAAAACGTTCTGTTATAGTTGTTTTATTTGATATAACAGTACCATTGCCATTTATATTGTCTTCTGTCCATACCTTAATAGTGTAGCCTAGATTAGCATTTCTATAATTACCATTTAGCTTAGGCACCCATATTAAATAATCCATTGTTTTAGGTTCTTTGAAAGTAAATGTAAAAGCATTAACTTCCTGATAGCTTCTTGCTACCCAACTAGTATAAAAGTCTTCATCTATTAATAATTTAGGGTCAAAGCCATTTGGGTGTAGTGTTTCATCTGCATAATGAGGGTGGAACATTTCTACTTTTTCTATATTATCATTAGAAATTCTATCTTTTGTAGGTAATGTAGGTATAACTATAACCTCTCTTTTTGGAGTTGCTTGTACAGGCTCTGAAAAGCTACTTTCTCCTACGCTGTTTTGAGATGTAACATATACTGTATATTCTACATCATTTGTAAGTCCAGTTAGATTATAACTTGTGTTAGTTATGCCACTTTTAACTTTTTTAGGAGCAGAATCTTCTTTTGTTTTTATGTAGATATTATACGTTTTGGCATTTTTAGCATTTTTCCAGTTAAGAGATATAATGCCATCACCAGCAATGCCTTTTACAAAGTCTGGTCTATTTGGTGCTTGCTCTGGTTGAGGTGTTGCAGACACAATCTCCGATTTATTGCTCTCCCAATCTCCAGATGTAGCACTTACGCAAAAATAATATGTTTGAAGATTTTTAAGGTTAGATATTTTAATATTTGTAATATCTGTTGTAACTACATTATCTAAATTATCAGCACTTTTTCCATAGTATACTTTATATCCTGTAACATTAGGCACAGCTTTCCAAGATAGAGTAACTTCTTCGCTACCAGCCATAGCCTTAACATCTTTTACTGTGTTATCTTGTATTATATTTTCATTAACTATGTCGCCTATAATTTTAACTTCTTCTAAAACTACATATTCATTATCTTTATTAGGCACAACATTAATAGTTATTTTTTTGACAGGGCGTCTAGACCCAAGATTAACAACAACTACTTTTTCTTTATTATTTGATTCTCTAGTTAATGTATTGGAAGTATTTCTTTCCATACTAGTAAATGTAGAGATATTAGGTTCTTCTATAGATGTGCTTATAACTTTATCATTTTCATCATATAAAATAACTTGAGCATCATCAGCTCCTACTGGTATTTTTACTTCTATACTAGACATTTCTTGAGGTTTGTTAAACTCTAAAGGTATAGAAATATTATTTTCTTTTTCTTTAGCTTTAAAAGAAATACTACCACTATTATTAAAAATATTTTCTAAATTGCCTTTTATTTCTGATATGTTGCTACCATTTTCATTAGTAATATTATTAAATTTATCTGAATTAATATTTTTAATAACTTTAGAAGCAACTATTTCTGTATCGAAAGTTTTAACAGGTGTAGTAGGCTTCATATTAGAATTAACAATAGCTATGTCAGATACTGTTATTTTTCCGTCATTATTAAGGTCGTACTCTAAATTATTGGCATTAAGATTGTCTTCTAGTATCTTCCTATCAGAAGCATCTACTTTATTATCTTTATTTACATCACCAAGAAGCATATTTACATCTGTGCCAATGTTTACCCTTTTAGAATAATTAGCAGTACTTAAATTTACAACAGTTGACACATAGTTTTTACCCTCTATTTGAAGTGTATAACCATCTTTAGCATCTAGCCCTTGTATTGTAAATTTTAAAACAGTAATTTTGCCATTTTCTATTATGCTTTCTGATATAACATTATATCCCCCAATATTATCAGAATGTTTAGGATTTTGTAAAAAGGCATTTAAATCTATACTTAGATTAACAGGTCCTTTTAAAGTTGCTTTAAGATTTTTTTCTTTTAAACTTGATATAGTTTCGGGATATTTAAAACCAATAGCCGTTTCTATATATGTTTTATCAACATTAGGTGCGATAGAATTAGCAAAAGCTGGCATTACAGAGCTTAATGCTAATGTTGAAGACAGTCCTAATGTTAAAAGTTTTTTCTTCATAAAAAAAACACCTCCAGTATATTTATTAAAATAAATAATTTATATAAAATAGTAATTAAATTATACAGATTATTTGTTATATTATACCATATATAAATAAAAAAGTCCATATTTATGCAATTATACATAAAATAATATATTTTGTATACAATTAAAGCTACCCCTAGAGGTAGCTTAGCTATAAAATTAATCTAAAGGAGCTTGATAAAATCTTCCGTAGAATTGCTCTGTTTTAAAGCTATTAATAATTATATATGGGTCTACCATTTTTACTGTTTCTACAATTTCTGGCACTTCATAAGAAGATACAACGGTATGTATAACAGTAACATTTTTCTTGCTATAACCACCAATAGCATCTACACAGGATAACCCGTGTCTAAAGTTCTTAATATATACATCTACAACTTCATTAGGTTTACAAGTAGTCATTTGTAATGTAACGCGTACATATCTTTGATGGAAAGTAGATATAACTCTAGTTGTAACGTACTGGAATAATATAGAGTATCCTGCTTCTGTCCAACCAAATAAGATACCAAATATACATAATATTATTACATTAAATATAAATACATAGTTCCAAATAGATTTTCCTTTTTTATTGGATACATAAAGTGCTATAAAGTCTGTACCACCAGTAGATGCACGACCTTTTAAGGCCAAAACAATACATATACCATATAAAAATCCACCAAATATAACATTTAATATATCATCACTTGTACTAAAAAAAGGTTTAAAATCTAAAACTCTTAAAAATATACTACTAAGAAATACTTGTAGTAAAGAATAAAGCACAAAGCGTTTGCTAATAGCTTTAAAGCATAATAGTGCAACAGGTAGATTTAAAGCTAGTAATGAAAATGAAATAGATATGGATTTTCCTAAAAACGCTGTGGATATTTTATCTATTAATATTGCAACGCCTGTAAATCCACTTGATAATAAGCCTGCAGGTTGTATAAATGATTTTATTATAAATGTTTGTAATAATGCTGATATTATAACAGAGATTATAGTAAATATATGTGCTATTTTTTTATTATTTTTAAGATGTTTACCCATTTTTATCCTACTTTTAAGCTCCTATTTTAATTATTATATAAATCTTCCATTTTTATTTCGTGTCTATTGGCATACACTCTTTCTAGCTCTTGAGAAAGGCGTTCTTCCATATTTTTTGTTATGTATGTAATTTCTTTTAAAGAATCTTGTAATATTTTTTCTACATCTAAAAGACAGCTATCAGCATAGTTTATAGCACCATCTCTCATTTCTGTAACATATTCTTTCATTTCTTTTCTTTTGTTTTCTTCCATTATTTTTGCCATTTTAGTTATGTTATGCTCGCTAACCATAGATTGAGCGTCTTCTTCTGCCATTTTTATTATTTTATTTGCTTCTAGGTTGGCATCTTGTAAAATTTTATCTGCATTATCAATTATTTTTTTAGCTTCTTTTAGCTCTCTAGGTAAATTATACCTAATATCTTCTAAAATATTAAATGCTTCATCTTTATCTATACCTTTTCCTCCAAAGAGGCTACCACTTTTACTTTCACTTATTAAATTAAATAGCTCATCTATTAAATCGTCTACTTTTGTATACTCTTGCATATTAACATTCTCCTCTATTAACTTTTTTTTCTAATCTATCTTTTACAATTTTGGGAACCATAGCATCATATTTGCCACCAAATATAGCTATTTCTTTAACAACACTAGAGCTTAACCAAAGGTTTTGAGTATCTGTTGGCATAAAAAGAGTTTCTATTTCTTTATTTAGTGTTTTATTAGTAAGGGCTATTTGAAATTCGTATTCAAAATCTGTTAGGGCTCGTAGTCCTCTTATTACTATTTTACAATCCATTTCTTTACAAAAATCTACTAATAAGCCAGAAAAACTAGCTACCTTTACATTTGGTATATTTTCAGTAAGCTCTTCTAACATTTCTATTTTTTCTTTAGTAGAAAACATAGGAGTTTTGGAAGGGTTATTTAAAACTGCTACAATAAGTGTATCTGTTAGTTTGCTAGCTCTAGTTATTATATCTAAATGTCCGTTTGTAGGTGGGTCAAAACTACCAGGATAAACTGCTTTCAAAAAATAACCTCCTTGTTAAATTAGTTTTTATATTCTAAAAACACCATTTTTGTTATTTTATATTCTTTAGTTCTATATGTATATAGCTTGTCTAATATTATTTCGGGTTCTTTTATATGTTGCTCACAAATAATAAAGCCATCTTCTTTTAATAACTTAAATTGTTCTATTTTTTTTAATGTAGGTAATAGCAAGCCTTTATCATATGGTGGGTCTAAAAATATTATATCAAATTTTTTGTTGTTTTTAGCTAGCATATCTATAATGTTTAACACATCTATATTATACACGGTGGATTTTTGTTCTAACCTTGCTAAAGATATGTTTTGTTTTATTATATTTATGCTATCTTTATTAAAATCTACAAATGTAGCGTCTTTTGCACCACGGGATAGGGCCTCAATACCAATTGCACCACTGCCACTAAATAAGTCTAAAAAAGAACAGCCGTATATGTATGGTGAAATTATGTTAAATAAAGATTCTTTTATTCTATCAGCAGTAGGCCTAGTGTTTAAACCTTCTGGAGATTTTAGCTTAAGGCCTCTAGCAGAGCCAGAAATAACTCGCATAAAAAATTTCCTTTCAAAAATTGAGTAGTATATAAGTCATTATCTTTAATTATAACTAATTTTAATATATTAGTAAAGGAAAATTTTATAAAAATATATACAATTTTTATAAAAAATAGACAAAAAAACAAAAGACAATAAATGTTATATTCTGTTAATATTGCTATAATGAAACTGTGTTATTTATAGTATTGAAAAATTGGTCAATCTTTTCTTTTAGAGGTTTATTTATATTATCTATAAGTAGAGGGTCTTTTTTATATAGAGTAATGGAAGCTTTTTGCACTTGCTTTAATATTTCCATATCTTTATACAAGTTAGCTATTTTCATATCTGGTACACCGTGTTGTCTTGTTCCAAAAAAGTCGCCTGTGCCCCTAAGCTCTAGGTCTTTTTCACTTAATATAAATCCATCGCTATGTTTTACCATAGTATCTAGCCTTTGCTTAGACTGTTTACTTTTGCTATCGCTTACTAAAACACAATAAGATTTATCACTACCACGACCAACACGTCCTCTAAGCTGATGCAACTGAGATATACCAAATCTTTCTGCATTTTCTATAATCATTATTGTTGCATTAGGTACGTTTATACCAACCTCTATAACAGTGGTAGACACTAAAATATCTATTTTTCCTTTATAGAAATTATCCATTATTTCTTGTTTTTCGGCATTTTTCATTTTTCCGTGAATACATTCTACACTATAATTAATAAATATTTCATTTTTTAATTGTTCTGTATATGATAAAACAGCTTTTAGCTCCATTTTTTCGTTTTCTTCTATCATAGGGCATATAATGTAAGATTGCCTTTTTTCGTCTGCATTTTTTTTAATGAAATTATATATTCTAGGATAATATGTAGAGTTTACAAATATAGTATCTATTTTTTGTCTACCTGGAGGTAATTTATCTATTGTAGATATATCTAAATCACCATACAAAATAAGTGCTAATGTTCTAGGTATAGGGGTTGCTGTCATAACAAGTGTATGAGGATTTTCTCCTTTTTGTGATAAAATTTCTCTTTGTTTAACACCAAACCTATGTTGCTCATCTGTTATAACTGCTCCTAAGTTGTTAAATACAACTTTATCTTGTATAATAGCGTGTGTTCCAACTATAATTTTAGCTTCTCCTGATTGTATAAGAGCATAATTTTCTCTCTTTTCTTTAGCCTTTTGGTTGCCAGATAAAAAAACACATTTAATATTTAGATTATCAAATATTGCCTTAAACCCTTCAAAATGTTGGCTTGCTAAAACATCGGTAGGAGCCATTATAGCTACTTGATAACCATTATTTACTGTTATGTATGCAAGTATTTGTGCTATAACAGTTTTGCCAGAGCCAACATCTCCTTGTATAAGCCTGTTCATAGCTTTATCTTTATTTAAATCTTCTAATATTTCTTTTAGCACATTATTTTGAGCATCTGTAAGTTTAAAGGGTAGCATATTTAAGATAGGTGTAATATTTGTATTTTTTATATTAACATTACATTTTTTATGCTCTAAAATACCTTTTATTTGTAAAAGTTTTGTTTGTAATAAAAATAGCTCTTCAAAAACTAGTCTTCTCCTTGCTATAAAAAAACTTTTATTATCTTTAGGAAAATGTATATTTTCTATGGCAAACTTTCTAGAGCAAAGGTTATTTTGTGTTAATATTTCATCTGGTAAAAACTCTTTTATTTGCTCTTTAACATTAGATAAAGTTTGGTTTATTACTTCTCTAAAAAGTTTTTGTGAAAATTTATATGTAGAGGCATAAATAGGTACTATACGTCCACTAGATAGCAATTCTCTTTCATCTATTATTTCATAATCTGGAGATTCCATCTGTGTTCTACCATATTTTTGTATTATTTTACCTGTAAATATGTAGTCTGATTTATATTTTATAGTATTTTTTAAGTATGGTTGATTAAACCAAACAATTTCTAAAAATCCAGTATTATCATCTATGCGTATTTTTGTAATAGATATATTTTTTATTTTAGTTGTTTCTGGCTTAGATATAACTTTACCTTTTACTGTGTTTATTTTATTTAGCTCTATATCTTTTATTTTACATACATTACTTCTATCATCATAATCTCTAGGGAAATATTCTATAAGGTCATTTACTGTAAATACACCTAACTTTTGTAATTTTTTTGAACGTTCTTCTCCTATATTTTTTATGCTTATAATATTATCGGATAATAACATTTTAGCCTCCTAAGTTAGTTTATTTAAATTATAAAAGGAGCTTTTTAGCTCCTTTATAATTAACATATTTTTATTCTACGGAAATTACATAATAATATAAAGGCTGGCCACCGTATATAATTTCTGTATCAAGATAGTCATATTTTTCGTTAATATATTCTTCTAATTGTGTGGCTTGTTCTTCTTTTATATCTTCACCAAAGTATATAGTAATAATGCTAGGGTCTTGTGTATTTTTTATCATATCATCAATAAGATTTTTTGTACCTTGTTGTATATCTTTATCTACATTGTTAATTTTGCCCTCTAGCATACATAAAATATCGTTTTCTTTTATATCAAAACAATCTATTTTTGTTTCTCTAACTGCAAATGTAACTTGCCCCGTAGATACACTTTCTATGGCATCTTGCATATTTTCTACATTTTGCTCTAAGCTAGCAGTAGGTAAAAAGCTAGTAAGAGCTGCAAAGCCTTGTGTTATACTAATAGTTTCTATAACACAAATATTTTTTTTATTATAAGCTTCTTTAGCTTGTTTGGCTGCTAGTATAATATTTTTATTGTTAGGCAATATAAATACATTTTTAGCATTAACTTTTTCAACAGCTATTAAAACATCTTCTATACTAGGGTTCATAGTTTGCCCACCTTGTATAATTTCATCTACACCAAATTCTTTAAAAAGCTCATTTATACCATCTCCAATAGACACCGATACAAAACCAAATTCTTTCTCATCTGCTTTAGTATCTTCTTGTTTTACGTTAAAATCTATAAGATTAGTATGTTGTGTTCTCATATTTTCTATTTTTATGTTATCTAGGCTACCTACCAATAAAGCACGTTCTAAAACTTTACCAGGGTTATCTGTGTGAACGTGTATTTTGATAAAATCATCATCACTAGCTAATACTATGGAATCTCCAACATTTTCTAAAAAGTCTTTTAAATCTTTTTCTATATTAGGGTTATTATTGTTAAGATTAATAAAAAACTCTGTACAATATCCATATTTTATATCTACATTTTCTATATTTTTAGGGGGGTTGTTTTCTTTAGGTAGTGTTAAGTCAAGTTCTATGTAGGTATCATTATCAAATAATCCACCCTCTAGTATGTTTAAAAGTCCTTTTCCACCAGCATCTACTACGCCAGCTTGTTTAAGCTCTGGGAGCATATTAACTGTTTTATCTAATACAGTATTTGCATAAGATATTACTTCTTTCATCATTTCCATAATATCTTCTGTTTTGTTTGCCATTTCTAAAGATTTTTCGCTTATGGCTTTAGATATGGTAAGGATAGTACCTTCTTTTGGCTTCATAACAGCTTTATAAGCTGTTTCCATACCTTTTGTAAAAGCGTTTGCTATATCTTTGGCATTTGCTATATCTTTTCCCTCTAAGGCTTTAGAAAAACCTCTAAAAAGCTGAGATAATATAACGCCAGAATTACCTCTAGCACCTCTTAAAGAGCCAGAAGAAAGGGCTTTAGCAACATCGTGTATATTAGGAGAATTTACTTTTGATACTTCTTTGGCAGCAGATAATACAGTTAAAGACATATTTGTACCAGTATCTCCATCGGGAACAGGGAAAACATTTAAAGCATCAATATTTTCTTTGTTTTTATTAAGCTTATTAGCACCAGATATAATAAATTTTTTTAGTTTATGTCCATCTATCATTAATAATTTCAATTTTTTGTATCCTCCTAAGTTAATCGTTTATTTTTATGCCTTCAACAAAGATATTTATGGAAGAAACTTGCATACTTGTAGCCTCTTCTACTTTATATTTAACTGTACTTATAATAGTTTCTGCTACGGCTTTTATATTAGTACCATATTTTACAATAATATGTAAATCTATTATAAGTTTGTTGTTATCTATGTGAAGTTTAACACCTTTTGTAAGGCTTTCTATTTTTAAAAGCTTAACTATACCATCTTTCATATTTTTACTTGCCATACCAACTATACCATAACACTCTGTTGTAGCAAGCCCTGCTATTTTAGCAATAGCCTCTGGCTCTATATTAATTGTGCCTAATTGATTCTCTATATTAGCCATAATATATTTACCTCCATAAAAAGTTTTATTATTATAACAAAGTTTTATTATATTATACACCAAAAAAGATATATTTATCAACTATATTAAAGGTTATTATAAAAATAAAAATTTTAAGCTTTACAATTAATAATTTTTTAAACTTAGTAAAAAAATTTAATATAAAGGTTGATTTTTAGAAAAAAATCTGTTATAATTTTAAACGATGATTTTTAAACCTATTAAGGAGGTGTAGTAATGGCTAAATGTGAAATTTGTGAAAAATCAGTTCGTACTGGTCATAGAATTAGCATTAACCGTAGCCAAGTTTCTCGTCGTGCTAACAGAACTTGGAAACCTAATGTTAAAAAAACTAAAATTATTGAAAATGGGACTGTAAAATCTATCAATATTTGTACAAGATGTTTACGTTCTAATAAAGTTACTCGTGCGATATAATATTTTGGGCTTTTTGTCAATTGTTTATTTTTAACTATTGACAAAAAGCCTTTTCACTTATTAACTTTAAATTTATTAAGTAAAATTAATATTAAAGAGGTAGACTATGAAAAAACAACTTATAGTTATTGCAGGCCCTACAGCTTGTGGTAAAACGGCATCATCTGTTTTATTAGCTAAAAAAATAAATGGAGAAATAATATCGGCAGATAGTATGCAGGTATATAAATATATGGATATAGGTACTGCAAAAATAAAAGAAGAAGAAACAAAGGGGATAAAGCACTATCTAATAAATGAGTTTTATCCAGACGAAGATTTTTCTATTGCCGTTTTTAAGGAAAGGGCAACAAAGTATATAAATGAGATACATAGCAAAGGGAAAGTACCTATATTAGTAGGTGGCACTGGATTTTATATAAACTCTGTTATTTACAACAATGACTTTACAAAAACTGATAAAGATGATACATACAGAAAAGAGCTAGAAAATATAGCAATACATAAGGGAAATGATTTTTTACATAATATGCTAAAGGAAATAGATAAAAAATCGGCAGAAGATATACATAAAAATAATGTAAAAAAAGTTATAAGAGCTTTAGAATATTATAAGCTAACAGGAGAAAAAATATCTATACATAACGAAAGAGAAAAACAAAAAGAAAAAGAGTATAACACAACATTTTTTGTATTAAATATGGACAGAAAAAAATTATATGATAGAATAAATTTAAGAGTGGATATAATGATAAGAGATGGGCTTGTAGATGAGGTTAAAAATCTATTAGATAAAGGTTATAAAAAAGAGCTTGTATCTATGCAAGGGATTGGGTATAAAGAAATAATAAAATATTTAGAGGGTGAGTATACGCTAGATTATGCCATAGAAATAATAAAAAGGGACACAAGGCATTTTGCCAAAAGACAGGTTACTTGGTTTAAACATCAGGCACAAGATTCTATATGGATAGATACTAGTAGTTTTAAAGATGAGGAAATATTATCAGAATATATGAAAGATATATTTATTAACAAAGGAGAATAAGATGGACGTAGCATACAATTATATAAAAGAAAAATTTGATGTAGATGAAAAAGTTTTAGCTTTTTGTAAAGATGCAGAAGAAAGCATTAAAAGTATATTTGACAGTATAGATAAAAACGCAGAAATAAACCAGTATAAAGTGTTACAGGCTATGCAAAAAAATAAACTTAGCGATTGTCATTTTGGTATGACAACAGGATATGGGTATGATGATATAGGCAGAGATACATTAGAGGGAATATATAAAGACGTATTTAATGCAGAAAGTGCTTTGGTAAGACCTCAAATAATATCTGGTACACACGCCTTAACAGTTGCTTTGTTTGGCAATTTAAGATATGGAGATGAGCTTTTTTCTCCAGTAGGAAAGCCTTATGATACATTGGAGGGAGTAATAGGGTATGCTAGAGAAACAAAAGGGTCTTTAAAAGAACACGGTATATCCTATAGACAGTTAGAGCTACTAGAAGACGGAAGTGTAGACTTTAATAATATAGCTAAAAATATAACAGATAAAACAAAAATGGTAACTATACAACGTTCTAAAGGGTATAGCTATCGTCCTAGCCTTACATTAGAAGAAATTAAAAAAATAATAGAAATAGTAAAAGCTGAAAGAGAAGATATTATATGTATGGTGGATAATTGCTATGGAGAATTTGTAGATATTATAGAGCCAGCAGAGGTAGGGGCAGATTTGGTTGTTGGGTCTTTAATAAAAAATCCTGGTGGTGGGCTTGCACCTGTGGGAGGATATATAGTAGGAAAACAAGAATATGTAGATAATTGTGCATATAGGCTAACAGCTCCAGGCCTTGGAAAAGAAGTAGGCCCTTCTTTAGGCGTTACTGGTGCTTTAATACAAGGGCTATTTTTAGCTCCAACTGTTGTTGCATCTAGCTTAAAAGGAGCTGTATTTTGTGCTAAAATATTTGAAAACTTAGGATATGATGTAATACCTAAAGCCTTAGAAAAGCGTAGCGATATAGTACAAGCTATACAAATGAAAGATGCAAACAAGGTTATAGCTTTTTGTCAAGGTATACAAAAGGGTGCTCCTGTTGATAGTTTTGTAGTGCCAGAGCCTTGGGATATGCCAGGATATGATTGTCCTGTTATAATGGCTGCTGGAGCTTTTGTACAAGGCTCTTCTATTGAGCTTAGTGCAGATGCCCCTATAAAGCCACCTTATACTGTTTATATGCAAGGAGGACTTACTTGGTTTCATAGCAAGGTGGGGATAATACTTGCAATAGATGAAATGTATAAAAAAGGTATAGACTTAGGATTGTAGTTTTTATAAAAAAATAGCATACAATAAGATTTTTTTAGTATATTTATAAAAAATAGATAAGGAGAATAATATGAAAATACTAAAAAAATCTTTTTTTATTATGCTTACTTTTGTATTGGTAGGTTGTTCAAAAGGAAATAATTCTAATGATGATTACGCTAGCGTACAAGAAAAATTTGTTAATATGGAGTCTTATTCTTGTAATGCAGAGGTAACTTTTTATTCTAATAAAGGAGAAAATACATATACAATAAGCCAACAAGCTAAAAATGATGGTAGGTATTACATAGAAACAACGGCACCAGATAATGTAAAAGGGAATATAATACTTTTTGATGGAAATATACTCTGGCAGTACAACCCTAGTTTAGATAGCAAAATATCTATAGGGGATAAAGACAAAATGGCTAGAAAAGAAATATGTCTTTTTTCATTTTTAGAAAATCATTTAAAAAGTAAAGATATAGCATTAGAAACAGCTAATATAGACGATAGTATATATTCTGTACTAGAAGCCAAAATAGCAGGTGGTAACAAATATTTTGATAGTGAAAAGCTTTGGATAAATAATGAAACAAAATCTCCAGAAAAATTAGTTATATATGACAAAGATGGTAAAGAAAGAGTTTTAGTTAAATACAATAGTTTTGTATATAACCCTAAAATAGAAGATAGCAAATTTAATATAGAAAATATTGCAAACACACCAGAAAATTAGTATCATATATTATTATAAACTTTAGAAGGTGATATTTATGATAGAGTATGAAAGAGTAATAGCAGAGATAAACCTAGACAATATAGCTTATAATATGGCTAATATTAGAAAAAGTGTAGATGAAAAAACAAAAATAATGGCAATTGTAAAAGCAGATGCCTATGGACACGGTTCAGTTGAGGTGGCAAAAACTGCTCTTTATAATGGGGCAGATTGGCTAGGAGTAGCTATAATAGATGAAGCGATAGAGCTTAGAAAAAATAATATATTTGAACCTATTTTAATTTTAGGTAACACAATAGAATACAAGCTTTTACAAGTTATAAAATATAATATTACACAGACTATTTTTTCTTATGATATTGCTAAAAAGCTATCTGATGAGGCTTTAAAAATAAAAAAAAGTGTGGATATACATATAAAAATAGACACAGGTATGAGCAGGCTAGGATTTTTGCCAACAGAAGAAAGCATAGAAGAAATAATGGCTATAAAAAAATTGCCTTATATAAATATAACAGGAATATTTACACATTTTGCAACATCGGATATGGAAGATAAAAATTTTACTAAAGAGCAATTTGAAAAATATATGTGGATTATAGATAAATTAGAAAAAAGAGGTATTAATAATCTTATAAAACACGTATCTAACAGTGGAGCTATTTTAGATTTACAAGAGTATAGGTTAGATATGGTAAGAGCAGGTATTATATTGTATGGTATGTACCCGTCAACACAAGTTTTAAAAAATATAGATATAAAACCTGCTATGAGCCTAAAAACTTATGTAACATATGTAAAAGAAATAGAGCCTAATGTTAGCGTTAGTTATTGTCGTACATACTTTACCAATAAAAAAACTAAAATAGCAACTATACCTGTTGGTTATGCTGACGGATATGCAAGAATATTAAGTAATAAAGCTAGAGTTTTTGTAAATGGGTATTATGCAAATGTGGTAGGAAATATTTGTATGGACCAATTTATGATAGATGTAACTAATATACCTAATATAAAACAAGGGGATATAGTTACACTTATGGGGCAAGATATAACAGCAGAGGAATTAGCAAGGTTACAAAATACTATAAACTATGAAATAGTATGTAATATAGGGAAAAGAGTACCTCGTGTTTATATAAAAAATAATGAGTTTTTAAAGATAAAAAAATAGATTTTAAAATACACTTGCAAAATAATAATAAGTTATATTATTTATACTTATGATAGTATAAATATTTTTAAATATGTTCATAATAAAATTAATAAATAGATTAGTAGGTGATATTATGAATATATACATACAGATTGAAATTGATGCGGAGTGTGAAAAAAAATGATTGTGAAAAGAGGGGATATTTTTTATGCAGATTTAAGCCCTGTTGTAGGCTCCGAACAAGGCGGTGTAAGGCCTATTTTGGTGGTGCAAAATGATATAGGAAATAGATATAGCCCTACTATTATATGTGCTGCTATAACATCTCAGATAAATAAGGCAAAGCTACCAACACATATAGAAATAGATTGTAGCAAATATCTATTAATAAAAGATTCTGTAGTTTTGCTAGAGCAAGTAAGGACTATTGATAAAAAGAGAATAAAGGAAAAAATAGGTCATTTAGATGATATTATAATGAGCAAGGTAGATAAGGCATTATTAATTAGTTTAGGGCTTAATACATAAGGGAAAAACACCATAGTATTTAATACTATGGTGTTTTTATTAAATACAATTAAGATATGCCTTATATTTTTAAAGGGAAAATTATATACAGGTGTTTGTATTAATTTTTACTAATAAAAATATATAGGAATATTTGTTTTTTAATACAAAGTATTGAAAAATTGATTAAAAAGCATAAAATGTACTATAATAGCTATGATATATGCAATTTTTTATATTCGGCAGGAGATAGGCCGTAATATTTTTTGAAACTTTTACTAAAGTGGTAGGCATCATCATAGCCAACAATAGAAGATATTTCTTTTATGCTTAAATCTTGTTTTTTTAATAGTAAGTCTTTGGCGTTTTCTAGTCTTATTTTTATAAGGTAATTTATAGGTGTTTCTCCTATTTCTTCTTTAAATACTTTTGAAATATAGAAAGGGCTTAAATATAAATTTTTAGCTATTTGCTCAAGAGATATTTTTTCTGCAAAATGCTCGTGAAAATATGTTTGTATCTCTTTACCAATTGTAGACTTTTTATTTTCTGACACTGTTGTATTTTCTTGTTGTTTTTCTCTAATTGACAATAAGATAAATTGTGTAAGGTAAGATTGGAGCATAAAGTCTTTCCCTGTTTGGCTTAAGGAGTTTTCTTCCATTATATCTGATATTAAATCTAAAAACCTTTTTCTTGATGAAAGTGTAGTTTTTATAATGGGGTATTCGTTTAAAAATAGAGTGTTTTCTATCATATTATTAAATTTAAAGTTGGAAAAGCCAACAAAAAATTCTAGGCTTGGTTTTTCCGTAGAGATGGGCATACCATAATGATATTGCTCTGGATTTATTAAAATAATATCACCCTCTTCTACATTGTAAGAAACCCCATTTATATTAAAGATAGCTTTGCCAGACATAATATATGCAACTTCCATATGGTTATGTTTATGGCTACATTCTTTTGTTTGTCTAGTACCCTTAACACAAAATAGCATATTTGGGTTAAAGTCTGAAAAATCTATATCTGTTATGTACACAAAATCACCTGCAATCTATATAAATATATTTAGCTAATTATATTATACAATATAAAAAATTAATTATCAATGAAAGCACAAAATAGTAATAATTTTGTAATAAATCAATATAAAGATAATATTAAAATTGTATAGTATTATAAAAGATAATATTAAAATAAAGCACAATATATTACATTATTAAAGCAAGAAAGTACATTTTTTTTTAAATAAATATGTTTATAATGTAAAAATACATTATAATATTTTTGTTATAATTATTATACGGCTTATATCTTTATAAAGAAAATATTATAAACATTTTACCTTGGATACATTGTATCCTAAAAATTGATTTTAATATAATAGGAGGAGAATAATATGGAAGCCTTTAAATGGTTTTATTCGTTTTTTAAACCTTATAAAAAAAGGTATATTTATGGCTTATTTTTGGTTACTATAGCTACTTTATTATCATTTGTTAATCCATATGTAATAGGTATATTTGTAGATGATGTAATGCAAAAAGGCGATGTAAGTATGCTTAAATATGTATTAATAGGCTTAATAGGTTCTACAATAATAAAGACAACTATAAGATGGTATTATTTAGTATTGTTTGAACAATGTTCTCAAGATATTTTATACAATATGAGAGATAAAGTGTATAGAAAATTTATGAGACAAGATTTTGCGTTTTTTAATAGAAATAGAACAGGGGATTTAATGTCTAGACAAATAGGCGATATGGACGCTATAAGACATTTTACAGCTACATTTTTTGCTATATATGAAGCTATTATATACTTTGTTGTGGCACTTATTATGTGTTTTACCGTAAATGTAAAGATAGGTCTTTATATGATATTAGTATTGCCTTTTACACTTGTTTTAACATTAATCCAGTTTAAACACGTAGAAAAATATTTTGAAAGGATAAGAGATTGTTTTTCTAGTTTAAATTCTTTTGTGCAAGAAAACATTAGTGGTAACCGTATGGTTAGAGCTTTTGCAAAAGAAGACTATGAAATACAAAAATTTAATAAAGAAAATGAGGCTTATAGAGAAAGCCAGCTAGAATCAACAAGAGTATGGAGCAATTATATACCAATATTTGAATTTTTATCTAATGCTCTAACTGTTGTTTTAATGTTTGTAGGTGGTAAAATGGCTATACAAGGTAGTATAACAGTTGGAGGATTAATAGTTATTTATAACTACCTTTGGATGTTAAACTACCCACTTAGAATGTCTGGTTGGTATATAAATGATACTCAAAGGTTTTTAACATCTTTAGATAAAATATATAAAACTATAAAAGACCAACCTAAAATAAGAAGACCTATAGAGGCTGTGTCTAACCATAGTTTATACGGAGATATAGAGTTTAAAAATGTATCTTATCAACCAGAAGATGACAAAAACTTTGATATATTAAAAAATGTAAGTTTTTCTATTAAAAAAGGGCAAACTTTAGGTATAATAGGTGCTACAGGTGCTGGTAAATCTACTGCTGTAAACCTTTTAAGTAGATTTTATGATGCAACAGAAGGGGAAATAACAATAGATGGTATACCTATAAAAGATATAGATATATATTGGCTTAGGGACAACATAGGTATGGCTATGCAAGACGTATTTTTATTTTCTGATACAATAGAGGGAAATATTGCTTATGGCGACCCTAACTGCCCTTTTGAAAAGGTAGAATGGGCTGCAAAAACAGCAGGTGCTCACGACTTTATAGAAAAGATGCCAGAGGGATATGATACAATAGTAGGAGAACGTGGTGTAGGCTTATCTGGTGGACAAAAACAAAGGATATCTCTTGCTAGAGCCTTATTAAAAGAGCCATCTATACTTATATTAGATGATACAACATCGGCTCTTGATATGGAAACAGAGCATATGATACAAGAAAACTTAAAACTTCTTGATAAAGAATGTACAAAAGTGTTAATAGCTTATAGAATATCTTCTATTATGGAGGCAGATTTAATACTTGTATTAGATAAAGGGGAAATAGTAGAAAGAGGTACACACGAGGAGCTTTTAGCACAAGAGGGTTATTACTATTCTGTATTCCATCACCAATATGGAGATTTTAGAGAAGGGAGGTTATAAAAATGGCTAGAAATACTTATGAGATAGATGAAAATTTAGAAACCCCTTTTGATATAGAAAAGTTGAAAAGAATAGGAAAATATGTAGCACCATATAAGCTAACAATAGTATTTATACTATTTCTTATGGCTACATCTAGTATAGCTACTATGTTTATACCTGTTATATTTATGGAGGCTATGGACGTTTCTATACCAAACAAAGATATGAACCAAATATTAAGGCTTAGTGTATATATTTTGGCTATATCAGTTTATGTATCTATTGTTTTAAAAATAAGAACACAAGTAATGACTAAAATGGGGCAAAACATTATATTTGAAATAAGAAAAGATATTTTTGAACACGTACAAAAATTACCTTTTACATATTTTGATAATAGACCACACGGTAAAATACAAGTAAGGATAGTAAATTATGTAAATAATTTAAGTGATTTATTATCAACAGGGCTTATAAACGTTTTGACAGAAGCTGGTTCATTATTTTTTATAGTAGGTTTTATGTTATATATAAATGTTAGATTTACATTAGTATGTATGTTAGGGTTACCAGTGCTAACTGCTCTTGTATGGTATGTAAAATCTAGGCAGAGAAAAGCTTGGCAAGAGGCTAGCAACAAACAATCTAACCTTAATGCCTTTATATCTGAAAGTATAAATGGCGTTAGAATAACTCAGTCTTTTGTTAGAGAAAAAGAAAATAGACAAATATTTAATAGGCTTAGCGACAATTACAGAAGTAGCTGGATGACGGCTGTTAAATACAACTTTTTACTAGGACCTGCCATAGAAAATATATCTGCTATAACAACGGCTATAATATATGTTTTAAGCGTATACTGGGTAACAGGTGGCTCTATAGCTATAACAGCAGGTACAGTTGTAGCATTTATATCATATATAGGGAGATTTTGGGCACCTATTAATACTATTGCTAGTTTTTATAACAGTATAGTTACGGCAGTATCTTATCTTGAAAGGATATTTGAAACAATAGATGAGCCAGTAGATGTAAAAGATAGAGATGATGCCGTGGAAATGCCAGAGATAAAAGGTGAAGTTAAATTTGATAACGTATGTTTTGCTTATGAAGAAGGGCAAAATATATTAAATGGTATTAACTTTAAAGCAAATGTAGGTGAAAGTTTTGCTATAGTTGGACCAACAGGAGCAGGTAAAACAACAATAGTAAATTTATTAAGTAGATTTTATAACATAAATTCTGGACATATATACATAGATGATATAGATATAGAAAGTGTAACTATAAAATCTTTAAGAACACAAATGGGTGTTATGATGCAAGAAAGCTTTATATTTTCTGGTACTATAATGGATAATATAAGATATGGCAATCAAGATGCTACTGATGAGGAAGTTATAAAAGCTGCAAAGGTTGTTTGTGCACACGATTTTATAATGAATATGGAAGACGGATACAACACAACTGTAAAAGAAAGAGGAAGTGGGTTATCTGCTGGGCAAAAGCAACTTATATCTTTTGCTAGAGCTCTTCTTGCAAATCCTAAAATATTAATACTTGATGAGGCTACATCTAGCATAGATACAGAAACAGAAATAGCATTACAAGAGGGACTTAAAGGGTTATTAAAAAATAGAACGTCATTTATTATAGCACACAGATTATCTACTATAAAAAATAGTACTTGTATACTTTATGTAGATAAGGGACAAATAATAGAAAAAGGCTCTCACGATGAGCTTATAGCTAAAAAGGGCGCTTACTACAAACTTTATATGTCTCAATACGAATTTTTGAAAAAAGAAGATGAAAAGTAGTTACTTTTAAAAATAGTTTATAAGAAAGGTTATAGATTTTATCTATAGCCTTTTTGAATATATATGAATAAAATTAAAATTTTAGTAAAACATAAATTTATAGGTAAATTTTATGGGAGGTTATTATATGAACAAAAAAATATTAATTTTCTTATTATTATCAATATTTATGTTTAATACTAATAGTTTTTTAGTTTTAGCTAATGAAGAACAAGAACAAAACCAAAATCAACAACAAAATGGAAGCGAAAATCAATTAGATGTATTAGCAAAATCTGCAATACTTATAGAGGCTACAACAGGTAAAGTATTATATGAAAAAAATCCAGATGAAAAGCTTTCCCCAGCTAGTGTTACAAAAGTGATGACACTTTATTTAATATATGAAGCTATAGAAAATGGAAAAATAAAATGGGAAGATATTGTAACAGTTAGTGAATACGCAGCTAGTATGGGAGGCTCGCAAATATTTTTAGAGCCTATGGAAAAGCAAGATGTAAAAACTCTTACAAAGTCTATAGCTATAGCATCTGCAAATGATGCTGCTGTTGCTATGGCAGAGCATATAGCAGGAAGTGAACAAGAATTTGTAAAACTTATGAACCAAAAAGCTAAAGAGCTTGGTATGGAAAATACTAATTTTGAAAATGCCTGTGGACTAGATATAGATACATCAAACCATTATATGAGTGCTAGAGATATAGCTATAATAAGCAGAGAGCTTATGACAAAATATCCAGATATAAAAGAATTTACAACAAAATGGCAAGATACTATTACCCATAAAACAAAAAAAGGTGAAACAGAATTTGGACTTACAAACACAAATAAATTATTAAAAATGTATGATGGGGCAACGGGTCTTAAAACAGGCTCTACTAAAAAGGCCTTATACTGTTTATCTGGTAGTGCAGAAAGAAATGGTCTTTCTGTTATAGCTGTTGTTATGGCATCTCCAGACCCTAAAGTAAGATTTAAAGAAGTGACTAAAATGTTTGACTACGCTTTTGCTAACTATCAAGTTGTAAAATGTGATGAAGAAGGTAAAAATATGGGATATGCAAATGTATATAAAGGAGAAAAGCCTACTGTAAATGGTGTTATAGAAAAGCCTGTAAATTTTGTTATTAAAAAGGGTGCATCTACTGATATACAAAAAGATATACAAATATTAGAGGGTATAAAAGCTCCTATTACTAAAGGTACTAAAATAGGTGAGGTTATTTATACCTATGAAGGTAATGAGATTGGACGAGTAGATATTTTGGCACAAGAAGATGTTAAAAAAGCCTCTTTAAATGATATTTTAAAAAAATTAATAATTGATTGGGTAGTATAATATTATATAATATAAGTAAGTATAAATTTATTAATAGATTTATACTTACTTTTAATTTTATAATAATTATTATATAATTATTATAAAATATTTAATAAATAAAATGGTGATGAATATGAATAAAATTTTAAAATTTATAAAGTTTATAAAAATTTTAATAAAAAAGGCATCTGAAAATGAGCTTATGTTAATGTCTAATGCTTTAACATATAAATTACTTATAGCAATGTTTCCTTTTATAATATTTCTTATGACGCTTCTTGGATTTTATAATCTTAATTTAGAAGAATATATTATAGAAGCTAGCAAAACACTACCTAAGCCTATCGAAAATATATTAATAGTATTTTTAGAAGAAGTTATACAGACAAAAAGCGTTAGTTTACTATCTACAAGTTTTTTAATAACTATATATAGTGCATCAACTGGCTTTAATTCTATAATACAAGGGTTAAATAGAGCATATGAGCAAGAAGATAATAGAAGTTTTATATTAAAAAGAGGTACAAGTGTTATGCTAGTATTTATATTTGCTATATTGGTAAATTTTTCTTTGTTACTTTTTATATTTAGCGATTATATACGAGATTTAATAATAAAATATACACCTTTAGAATTTATACCATATTTTTTAGATAGTGCATTTTTATATATACTTGTAGGGCTTGTTTTATTAGTTATGGTATTAGTTATTTACAAAATATCTATATCGAGAAATGTAACCTTAAAAAGCATATTGCCAGGAGCTTTAATATCTGTTTTTAGCTGGCTCATATTATCTAAAGGATTTAACATATACATAAACAATTTTTCTAGGTATTCTAAAATATATGGTAGTATAGGGAGTATATTTGTGTTAGTTATATGGATAAATATGATTTCATTGGTTTTGCTTTTGGGGGGGCAAATTAATGCTATATTAGAAAAACAGAAGGTGTTTAAAAGTTAGATAAATGTTGAAAAGTTAGATAAAATGTGTTAAAATAAAAAAATATATTAATAAAAGTTTAAATGTAATTTATTTTGAAAAATTTTGTTTTTTATAATATTTGATAAAATATACATAAACTAGTAAAATATTATTATGACTAATGAAAAGTATTTTATGAGGGGATATTATGATAAATTTTGATAATCAGCTAGATATTACAAAAAATATTAGAATGATAGAAATATTAAAAGGGCAAATATTAGCAGGGGTGTCTGACTTACATAATAGTTTTATACAACCTGACAGCACAGAAGCAGATAAGATAGAAATATTTGCCGATTTAACTATACTAATATATATACTTGCTAAAAAGATTGGCATAAGCCCAGAAACATTACTTTTGAAAATAAATAAAAAATTAAAAATAGGTGTTTTAGATGAAACTGACATTTTTAATGAAGATGTAAAAGAACTTTTAAGATATTTTAATAAACTATGATGCAGGAAGTTATTTTTCTTAATCTTTTTGATAAAGAATTTATTGGAGAGGATTTATTATGAAAAATTTTGATAATATACCTTTTAGTGCTTTAAAAATAGCACCAGATGGAATGTTTGTTTCTTACAATATTGCTTTTGAAAAAAATATTATACCTTACATAGAAGAAAAGGCTAACATAAAAGATATAATAGAAGATTTTAACTTTAATAAAGAAGAACAACAAGTGATTATTAATCAAATAGGGTATAATGTTCTTTTAAGAAAAAATGAGCAAAATTATGACTTATTTTTTAGTGAAATAAAAACACTAGATAAAGATAAAACAACAGTAGGATTACTTGTTATAGATAGTTATGATGAAGTTTTAGATAGTTTAGAAGAATTTAGACACCCTCTTATACTTGCTATTGTAGATAGAAAAATAAAAAAAATGGCTAAAGATTTGGGTGGGGTTGTTAAAAAATTTGAAAAGGATAAGTATATAATTATTTTATCTCAAGAAGGACTAGAAGAACTTAAAGAAAATAAATTTGATATACTAGATAGCATTAGAGAAATAGATATGGGAAATACTATACCTGTTACATTATCTATAGGTATAGGTAAAAATGGCGAAAACTTAGATGAAAATATGGAATTTGCCAGAGTATCTTTAGACCTTGCTCTTAGCCGTGGTGGAGACCAAGTGATTATAAAAGATGGTGAAAACTATCAATTTTTTGGTGGACATTCTAAAGAAGGTAATAGAAACTCTAGAGTTAGAGCAAGAGTTAAAGCATATGCTCTAACAGAGCTTATAGAAGACGCATCAAATGTTATTATTATGGGCCATAGGCATACAGATTTAGACTGTATGGGGGCAGGTATTGGTGTATACTCTATTGTTTCTGCATTAGATAAAAGTTGTAAAATAGTTTTAAATGATATAACATCTTCTGTATCATATTTATATGACAGAGTAATAAAAGATGAAAAGTATAAAGATGTTTTTGTATCGTCTGAGGAGGCTTTAAAGCTTGTTAATAGAAAGACACTTTTAATAATAGTAGATGTATACAAACAAGGACTTTGTGAATGCCCTGAGCTTGTAGATAAAGTTAAAAAAATAGTAGTTTTTGACCATCATAGAAAAGGAACAGATTATATAGAAAATGCTGTTTTAACATACCACGAAACATATGCTTCTTCTACTTGTGAGCTTATAACAGAAATGCTTATGTATATTAATAAAAATATTCCTATAAAACAAGTAGAGGCAGATTCTATACTTGCAGGTATTATAGTAGATACTAAAAACTTTGCATTTAAGACAGGTATTAAAACATTTGAAGCAGCAGCATTTTTAAAGAAAAAAGGTGCTGATACTATTAGAGTTAAAAAATTATTTAAAAATAGTATAGAAAGTTATAATGCTAGAGCAAATGTTGTATCTAATATGAAGTTATATAGAGAGGATATGGCAATAGCAGTATTAGAAAATGAAATAGATAACCCATTACTAGTGGTGGCACAGGCTTGTGATGAGCTATTAAACATAGACAATATAAATGCTAGTTTTGTACTTTGTAAAGTAAATAATGGCATATCTATTAGTGCTAGAAGTTTTGGAGAAGTGAATGTACAAATAATAATGGAAAAACTTGGCGGTGGTGGGCATCAATCTATATCTGCTACACAAATAAAAGATGTTACCGTTGATGAGGCTATGGATATGCTTAAAGGTGCAATAGATGAATATTTTAAGGAGGAAGAATAAATGAAAGTTATATTACTTGAAGATGTAAAAGGTGTAGGTAAAAAAGACCAAATAATAAATGCAAACGATGGATACGTTAAAAACTTTTTATTGCCAAAAAAATTAGCTGTATTAGCAGATAAAAACAATCTTACTAAAATGGATAATATTAAAAAAATAGAAGATGCTAAAAAACAAGAAGAATACGATAATGCTTTGGCTCTTGGTAAAGAAATAGAGGCTAAAACGTTACAAATGAATGTAAAACTTGGAAATAATGGAAAGCTTTTTGGTACTGTTACAAATAAAGAAATATCTACTGCTTTAAAAGAACAAGCAGGTATAGAAGTAGATAAAAAGAAAATTATTTTATCAAGCCCTATAAAAACATTGGGTGAAAAAGAAGTTAGTGTTAAACTACACCCTAAGGTTACTGTTACATTAAAAGTAACTATTAGCGAACAAAAATAGGTATAAATATGGCAGAGATAAACCCTAACATAAACCCTAACATAAACCCTGAAATACCACCTAATGATTTTGAGGCAGAACAAGCTGTTCTTAGTTGTATGATATTTGATATAGATGGTATATCTATTGCCTATGAAATGCTAAAAGCAGAAGATTTTTACCGTCCCGAACATAAGATATTATTTGAAGCTATGATAAGTATGTACTCTAATAGCCATAATGTAGATGTTATTACATTAAAAAATAAGCTTGAGGCTATGGATATGCTTAATAATGTAGGTGGATATGAATATATAATAGAGCTTTATAATATAGTTTCTACAAGTGCTTTAACTAAGCAATATGCAGATATAGTTAAAGAAAAGTCTATAAGACGAAAAATTTTAAAAGCATCTAAAGATATAAATGTTTTGACATTTGACAATACAGAAACAATAGAAAATATTGTGGAAAAGGTAGAAAAAATAGTTGATAACATAGGTGATAACTCTAATTTAGATGACTTTTCTCCTATTAGCAAGGTACTAGAAACATCTATTGAAAATATAGAAAATCTTTTTAGGAATAAAAGTAAAGTAACAGGTATAGAAACAGGATTTGTAGATTTTGATATGAAAACATCTGGACTGCAAAATTCTGACTTTATACTTATAGCTGGTAGGCCTTCTATGGGTAAAACTGCTTTTGTTATAAATATAGCACAGCACGCAGCCCTTCATAAAAATGTTACAACTGCTATTTTTAGCTTAGAAATGTCTAAAGAACAACTGGTAAACCGTATGATTTGCACAGAGGCTTTGGTAGATGCTCAAAAGCTTAGGACAGGTGATATACAATCTGATGATTGGTATAAAATAGCAGAGGCTGTTAGTGCATTATCTGATGCACCTATATATATAGATGATAAATCTGCTATAACTATACCAGAGCTTAGAGCAAAATGTAGAAGATTAAAAAAAGAAAAAAATTTAGGGCTTGTTGTTATAGATTATCTTCAGCTTATGAACGGTAGTGGTAAAAATGAAAATAGACAACAAGAAATATCTAATATATCACGTTCTTTAAAGGGGTTAGCTAGAGAGTTAAATGTACCTATTGTGGCACTATCTCAGCTTAGTAGGGCAGTGGAGCAAAGGAAACCTCCTAAGCCTATGTTATCTGACCTTAGAGAGTCTGGTGCTATAGAACAAGATGCCGACCTTGTTTGCTTTTTATACAGAGAAGAATATTACAACCCAGAAACAGAAAAAAGAGGACAGGCAGAAGTTATTATTGCTAAACAAAGAAATGGTTCTGTTGGTACAGTAAACCTTAGCTGGCTTGGGCAATATACAAAATTTGCTAATTTAGAACGAACATATAATGATTTATAAAATATAAAGGGTATGGATTAGTCCATACCCTTTATTAAATACAATAAGTAGATTACAATTATATAAAAATTATTTTAAAGCAGCTAAAGCAGCGTCAAAGTTTGGTTCGTTTTTAACTTCACTAGAATATTCTACATAAATAACTTTGTTATTTTCATCTACTATGAAAATAGACCTTGTTAATAAACCAAGCTCATTAATATATGTTCCGTAGTTTTCTCCAAAACTTCTATGTTTATAATCAGATAAAGTAGTTATTTTATCTGAACTTGTAGCCCCACACCATCTTGCTTGTGCAAAAGGCAAGTCCATAGATACAACATAAATAGAAACGTTGTCTAATTTTGCAGCTTCTTCATTAAATCTTTTTGCAGACATATCACATATAGGTGTGTCTAAAGATGGAACAACAACAAATACACGTTTGCCTTTAGTATCTGCTAAAGAAACATCGTTTAAATCTGTATTAGTTAATAAAAAGTCTGGAGCTGTATCTCCTACTTTAACTTCTTTACCTTTTAATGTTAAAGGATTACCAGCGAAAGTTATATTCATAAAAATCAATCTCCTATCTAAAATAAATTAATGTATAGTAAAATAATACACTTTAAATTAAAATAAGTCAATAGCAATTTTAAAAAAATATCTATTTATTGTATTTTTGTATAATTTATATAAAGATATAAACTATATATTTTTGGTTACTTTTTATTTAAAATCATATATAATTTCCATTTAAAATATAAGTCATATCTTAATTGTAATAATAAAATTAGGTTATACAATAAAGTATAACCTATATATAATAAAATATTAGCTATGTTTTTCAATTTTTATTTCTTGTGGTTCTTTAGAAAGAGTTGTACTAAAATTTATTTTACCTGAAAGGTTTGTTTTTATTTTATCTATATTAACATCATTTATAAATAAAGAATAGTTTGTGTTAGGCTCAAGCTCTAATGTTACAAGAGTATCTCCTAAGCCTTCTATGGAAAAATTAGCTTCTTTTTCTGTTACATAAAAATTATGTATTGTAGCACCTGGCACTGTTTCTAATAACAGGTTACCGTTTTTAGAAAGCCTAGTAACTTCATTATGCGTTCTAATTTTATATATATTGCCATCTACGTTAAAATCTGTAATTTTAATTTTTTCTGTAACTTCGTAATTACCAAAGCTTAATGTTTTGTCTTCATTTAAAGTAATTCCTTCTTGTATTGCAGACATAGTTTAATCCTCCTAAATAAATTTTATAAAATAATCGACATAATAAATAAAATATATTATAATTATATCAAAAGACAAATGATTTGTATATAAAAAAATATAGAATATTTTAGGAGGGAAATAAATGGCACTTGTTAGACTAGATAAATTTTTGTCTAATGCTGGTATAGGTAGTAGAAGTCAGGTTAGAGATTATATAAAATTTAGAAGAGTGTGGGTAGATGGTAGCCCTTGTATAAAATGTGATACTAAAATAGATATGGAGAAAAATGTTGTAACTTTTGATAAAAGAGTTGTATCTTATGATGAATATATATACATTATACTAAATAAGCCAAAAGGGGTTATATCTGCTACAGAAGATGAAAACGAAAAAACTGTAATAGATTTATTAGAAGAAAAATACAAAAAAATGAAATTATTCCCTGTTGGTAGGCTTGATAAGAATACAGTTGGACTTTTAATACTATCTAACGATGGAAGATTTGCCCATAACACATTATCCCCTAAAAAACATATTGAAAAATCTTATTATGCCCATATAAATGGTAAAATAACTGAAGAGCATATAGAAAAATTTAAAGAAGGTGTAGTTATTGGTGGGGGGTATAAGTGCTTGCCTGCAAAATTATCTATAGAATATAGTGCCGATAATTTTTCTAAAGTAAATATTACTATAAGAGAAGGAAAGTATCATCAAATAAAAAGAATGTTTGAAGCTTTTGGTAGAAAGGTTGTTTACCTTAAAAGAACTAGTTTTGATAACATAAAGTTAGATGAAAACCTTGAAGAAGGGGAGTATAGATTAGCTAATGACGAAGAAATGAGAATTATTGAAAAATTTATCGGAAAATAGAAAACATTTATATATTTTTTACGTTTAAATAAGTATGAAAAATAATATAATATTTTATATCATAAAAGTGAGGTAGGTTAATGTTTCAAGAAGAAGTTAAAAAGAAAAGTAAGATAACACCAGGGTTACTTATTATTATTGGAGTTTTTTTAATGAGTATAGTTGTTATTATAAATAATAGTAGATTTGTAGAAAATATTAATGACAGTACTAGAATATTAAGAGAAAATGAACAATAAAAATACTTTTTTATTAAATAGTATTTAAAATTAAGAAAAATATAAAATATAAATATACACTTAAAAAAGGTAAGATAGTTATATTTTTAAAATGAAAGTTATATACTTGTTTTAAAAATATAACATAGAGATATATAATAAGGCAATATAGAAGTATTATTGAGCTTGCTTTATCTTTGATTTGGGCATTTATATTTATTTGCTTATAGAATTATTTTTATTAACATAAAAGAGTTAAAATTTTTATATATTAGTATTAAAAACAGTTAGATTAACATCTAAATAATTTAAATAAAAACCTAGTGGCTATATGTAGCTATTAGGTTTTATTTAATAAAAATATTATTTAGGTTAAGTTATTATGGTATTTACAATGAGCTTTTTATTTATGCTTGTAGCTTTAGCTTAAAGTCTTTTTCTGCTTCTCTTTTTTGGTCTTTTTTAGCTATATCGTGACGTTTGTCATATAGCTTTTTACCTTTTGCTATTGCTACATCTACTTTTACATAGCTACCACTAAAATATATTTTAGTAGGAACAAGTGTATGCCCATCTATTGTAGAAGCACCTATTAGCTTGTTAATTTCATATTTATGAAGAAGAAGTTTTTTATCTCTTAAAGGGTCGTGGTTGAAAATATTGCCGTGGTCGTATGGACTTATGTGCATATTTTTTATATATGCCTCATTATTTTCTATTTTTATATAGCTATCTTTAAGGTTACATCTTCCTGCTCTTAAAGATTTTACTTCTGTTCCTTTTAAAACTATGCCCCCTTGGTAAGTTTCTAGTATAAAGTAGTCGTGATATGCCTTTTTATTTTGTGATATTATTTTTATATTATTTTTATCTTTCATATTTTATATTTACCTCCTTATAGATTTTAAGTCTTCTAATATTTTATAATCTAGTTGTTTTTCTAAAAAAATATTTCCTAATGATACATTTGGTCTATTTTCTCCGTGAAAGTCACTACCACCTGTTACTTTTAAATTGTATTTTTTGGCTAAAGACAGTAAAAAATTAGTCTGTTTTAATGTATTGGAAGGGTAATAGCATTCTATACCATTAAGTCCACTATGTTTTAAGTCTTTTATAGCTAGTTCTAAATCCATTTCTGATAATTTATATATTATAGGGTGTGCTAAAACAGAAATACCATTTGCATTATGTATAAAGTTTATTGCATCTTTATAAGATATTAAAACTCTTTGTACATATGCCGGTTTACCTTTACCAAGATATAGGCTAAAGGCATCATTTCTTGTTTTTGCATAGCCTTTTTTTACTAATGCAGTTGCAAAATGTGCTTTTGTAATTAACCCTGAACCTGATAAAGATTTTACATAATCGAAAGATATATCAAGCCCTATATTGTTTAGTTTTTCTATAAGCTCTAAATTTCTTTTATTCCTTGTTTTTTCTAAATCTTTTAGTAAATTTAAAAGGTTTTTATTAGTTATATCTAAAAAATAGCCTAAAATGTGTATTTCTATACCTTTATAGTTTGCAGAAAATTCTACCCCATTAATAAGCTCTATATTAAGCTCTTTTGCTTTTTCTTTAGCATAAGATATACCTTCTATTGTATCGTGGTCTGTTATAGCTATTGCTTTGATACCATTTTTATATGCTAGCTCTATAAGGTCTTTTGGGCTATATGTACCGTCAGAATAAGTAGAATGTGTGTGAAGGTCTATCATAAAAACATCTCCTTTAATAAATTTTATAAATAAACTATTAATATCATAAAACAAATTTTAAATTAATACAATAGTAATGAAAAAGTTTTTTATAAAAATATATTTATTAGGAGGGATATTTATGGCAAATAATAATAAAACCAGTAATAAAGGGAATAATGCTATATTGTCTTTAACAAAAGGCACTGTCTTTTCATATTTATTAACCGTAATAGTTTTTATTGTATATGGAATATTACTAGCATATACAGAAGTAACAGAAAAAAACATTCAAATGGTTGTAATGATAACTACTGTTGTATCTGTATTAATAGGTGGTTTTATAGCATCTAAAGGAGTAAATAGCAAGGGGCTACTATTTGGAATGATAGTAGGGTTAGTATATGCTATTATTATGATTATGATTAGCTTTTGTGTTTTACCTGTTATGAAAATAACATCTAAAATGATAATGATTATTATATTGTCTATATCTGCTGGTGGGATAGGTGGTATCATTGGAATAAATACTAGAAAAAACTAATTTTAAAGGTTAAATTATTAAAAAAAAGTGGAAAAAATATGAAAGTTGTGTTATAATATTTTGTACATAAATTAAACTTAGCATTTTTAGGAGGATACAAAATGAAACATATTAAAACGTTAAACACTAAATTACTTAAAAGCACTATGGCAAAAGGTGGTTGTGGTGAATGTCAAACATCTTGTCAATCTGCTTGTAAAACATCTTGTACAGTTGCTAACCAAAAATGTGAAATGGTACAATAATTTACTAATAAACCATAGCTTAAGCTATTTTAAGCTATGGTTTATTAGTAAGTACTATTAAAAATATATTAAAATAATAAAAATTTAGTAAGGATACTTTAATAGGATAGTATTATTTAAATTATGCTCTATTATACTGGATATCTAGCTATAAAATAGTGAAGTATTATTTTAATAATATATTTGAAAGGGGATTAAAATGATACATAAGTATAAAATGAACGGGTTAAACATTGTATTAGATGTTAATAGTGGTTCTGTTCATTGTGTAGATGATGTTTCTTATGATATATTAGACTATTATAAGAAAGAAACATTAGAAAATATAACTAATATATTAAAACAAAAATATGACGAAAATGATATAAAAGAAGCCTATAAAGAGTTAAAAGAGCTTGAAGAAAATGAAATTTTATTTTCTCCAGATATATTTTCTGGAATTATACCAGAGGTTGATAACAGGCAACCTGTTGTTAAAGCACTATGTTTACATATAGCCCACGATTGTAACCTTAAATGTAAATATTGCTTTGCAGAAGAAGGAGAATACCACGGTAAACGTTCTCTTATGAGTGTTGAAGTTGGTAAAAAGGCTATAGACTTTTTAATAGAAAATTCTGGCTCTAGAAGAAACCTTGAAATAGACTTTTTTGGTGGAGAGCCTTTAATGAACTTTGATGTTGTTAAGGAAATAGTAGAATATGGAAGAAGTGTAGAAAAGCAACATAACAAAGTTTTTAGATTTACTATGACAACAAACGGTATTTTATTAAATGATGAAATAGCTAGCTATATAAATGAGCATATGCACAATGCTGTTTTGAGCTTAGATGGTAGAAAAGAAATAAATGATAAAATGCGTGTGCGTGCTGGTGGGCAAGGTAGCTATGACAATATTGTTCCTAAATTTGTAAAAATGGCAGAAGATAGAAACCAAATGGATTATTATGTAAGAGGTACTTTTACAAGAAATAACCTTGATTTTGCAAAAGATGTGTTACATCTTGCCGATTTGGGCTTTAAGCAAATTAGTGTAGAGCCTGTTGTTACAGAAGAAACAGAAGACTATGCCATAAGAAAAGAAGATTTGCCTTTAATATTTGAAGAATATGAAAGTTTGGCTAAAGAAATGATTAAAAGAAAAGAAGAAGGTAAAGGATTTAACTTTTTCCACTTTATGATAGATTTAACTGGTGGCCCTTGTGCATATAAAAGGTTAGTTGGCTGTGGCTCTGGAACAGAATATTTAGCTGTTACACCAGAGGGAGATTTATTCCCTTGTCATCAATTTGTAGGACAAGATGATTTTAAAATGGGTAGTGTTTTTGAGGGTGTTTTAAGAAAAGATATTAGACAAAATTTTGAAAGTATAAATGTATACTCTAAACCTGCTTGTAAAAGCTGTTGGGCAAAATTTTATTGTAGTGGTGGCTGTGCTGCTAGCTCTAATAATATGCACAACGACTTAGTTACGCCTTATGATATAGGCTGTGAAATGCAAAAGAAAAGAACAGAATGTTCTATAATGATGAAAGTTTATGAAGCTATAAATCAAGATTAAAATATGACTTAACAATTTTAAAAATATTATTAAAAAAATAGAACATACTATAAATATAAAAAATAAGTAATTAATATACAGTATTGTTTAACTATTAATAGCTTAAACAAGAAAGGAA
Source organism: uncultured Tyzzerella sp. (assembly GCF_963558545.1). NCBI lineage: Bacteria > Bacillati > Bacillota > Clostridia > Lachnospirales > Lachnospiraceae > Tyzzerella > uncultured Tyzzerella sp. The sequence goes on from NZ_CAUWHO010000006.1 coordinate 95,927, forward strand.
GAGTAAATATATGAAAACAAAAAATAAAAATGTATTACTACTTTTTATAATATTTATTATTACTGGAGTACTTTTTTATACATCTTACAATGGATACGGAAATGGGCATATACTTAGCTATAAAAACATAGAAAAAGGCCTTGATTTAAGTGGTGGTGTTTATATTGTATATGAAGCACAAGAAGAAATAGAAAGTAATAATAAAGAAATTTCTAGCGAATACGATACAACGGTAGAAGATGAATCTAAAGAAGTATCTAGCGAAGAAAGTAGCCAAAATGAAAGCGAAGAAGAATCTGACAAAAAAGAAGATGTAGAATCTTTAGGTGAAGCATCTTGGAAAGAAAAAATGGAGTCTGCTATTTCTATGATACAACAAAGGCTTGATAGAAAAGGCTGGACAGAGGCTAATGTTTATCAAGAAGGCGACAAAAGAATAAGGGTAGAAATACCTGGGATTGATGATGTTGAAACTGCTGTATCTGAAATAGGACAAACTGCTAAATTATCTTTTGTAGATATTAATGGTCAAGTTGTTGTTAAAGGCGAAGATGTTATTAATGCTAAAAAACAAGCATATACAGACCAAGGTGGCCAATCTAAAATAGTAGTAAGCTTAGAATTTAATGAAAAAGGTAAAGAAGACTTTAAAATTGCAACAGAGGCTAACATAGGAAAGCCTATACTTATTATGCTTGATGATGAGATTATAAGTGCACCTACTGTTAATGCTGTTATACCAGATGGTAAAGCCATTATTGAGGGTAACTTTGATATAGAATCTGCCGAAGAACTAGCATCTTTAATAAGAGCTGGGTCTTTACCTTTTGAGCTTGAAATATTAGAAATGAACACAATAGGTGCAACACTTGGGGCTAATGCTTTAAAAACAAGTATTACAGGTGGTGCTGTTGGTATAGCTTTAGTATTAGTATTTATGATTTTATTCTATAGAGCAAAAGGGTTTGCAGCAAGCCTTGCACTTGTTATATATATACTTTTAGAGCTTATATTCTTAAATGGTCTTAACATAACTTTAACTTTACACGGTATAGCTGGTATTATATTATCTGTTGGTATGGCCGTTGATGCTAACGTTATTATATTTGAAAGAATAAGAGAAGAAATTTTACAAGGAAGAACTTTAAAATTAGCCATAGACAAAGGTTTTTCTAGAGCATTTCCTGCTATATTAGACAGTAACATTACAACTCTTATAGCCGGTGCAGTTTTATACTGGCTTGGTAGTGGTCCTATAAAAGGCTTTGCTCAAACATTAATGCTTGGTATAGTTCTTTCTATGTTTACAGCTTTAGTTGTTACAAAAATAATTGTTAAAGCTATGGTTAATGCAGGGATAAAATCGCCTAAATTATATGGTGGTAAATAAGGAGGCTTTAAAATGAATATAATAAAAAATAGATATATATATTTTGCTATATCCATTATTATTATAGCTGTTGGACTTGGATTTATGTTTTATAACAATAGTCAAGGTAAAGGATTTTTTAATTATGATATACAGTTTACAGGAGGTACATCTATTGAGGTATCTTTAGGTGGTAAAGAGGTTAAAAACGAAGATATAGCTAATTTATTAAAAGATAGTGTAAACATAGATAATGCTCAAATACAGATTGTTGGTAATGGTGAAAGTGTTATTATAAAAATGCGTTCATTAAATCAAGAGGAAAGAGTTGCTCTTACAGATGCTATATCAAAAAAATATAGCTTAACTGATAAAGATTACTCTATTAGAGATATAAGCGCTACAATAAGTAGTGAAATGAAAAGGTCATCTATTTTAGCTATTGTAGTGTCTTGTATAGCTATGCTTATATATGTTTCTTTTAGATTTAAAAACTTTAAAACAGGAGCTAGTGCTATAATTGCTCTTTTACACGATGCTTTAATATTAGTAGCATTTTATGCAATTTTTAGAGTACCTTTAAACGATGCTTTTATAGCTGCTATACTTACTGTCCTTGGTTATTCTATAAATGCTACAATAGTTATTTTTGATAGAATAAGAGAAAATAAAGGCAGAGCAGGTAAAATAGATGAAAAACTTATAAATGATGGTATAAATCAATCTTTAAGACGTTCTATATTTACATCTTTAACTACATTCTTTACTGTAATTAGTTTATATATATTTGGTGTAGAATCTGTTAAAGTATTTGCTTTACCTATTGCTATTGGTATTATTTGTGGAACTTATTCATCTATATTTATAGCAGGTCCTATATGGTATATGTTAAATAATTTTAAAACAAAAAATAGTTAAATATATTAATATTTAGAGATTTTATAAAAATTTTATATTTAAAAAATATGTAAATAGGCTATCTTTATAGATAGTCTATTTATTT
>NZ_CAUWHO010000007.1:0-77428 GCF_963558545.1 uncultured Tyzzerella sp.
GTAATATAAATATAATCAATTATTTTTAATTATATGAAGTTTTAATAATTTAGGTAATAATAAATTTATACTTTAAAGAATAATACATATATGTAATCTCATATATTATTTTAAACTAAAAAGAGGTTATTATATGAAAAATATTTTTGTTGAAATAGAGTTTATAGATATAAATGATAAAGTTATAAAAAAAGAGGATATTATAATAGAAGAAATTTATTTTAATATTATAAATGATTATGCGAAATACATTGATGCAGTTATTATAAAATAAGGGGATAAAATATGGCAGAAATATTAAAAAACGACTGGAAAAATTATCTGGATAATGAATTTAAAAAAGATTATTATTTAAAAATTAGAGAAAAATTAAAAGAGGATTACAAAACAAAAATAGTATACCCACCTATGGGTGATATATTTAATGCACTTCATTATACAAGCTATAAAGATACAAAAGTTTTAATATTAGGACAAGACCCATACCATCAAAAAGGGCAAGCACACGGGCTTAGTTTTTCTGTAAATAAAGGTATAAAAATACCACCTTCTTTACAAAACATATATAAAGAACTATCTAGCGATTTAGGACTTTATATACCTAATAATGGATATTTAAAAAAATGGGCAGACCAAGGGGTGTTGCTTTTAAACTCAACATTAACAGTTTTAGATAGTAACGCCAATTCTCACCAAAATATTGGTTGGCAATTGTTTACAGATAAGATTATACAAGTGCTAAATGAAAAAGATGACCCAGTAGTTTTTATACTTTGGGGTAATAATGCCATATCTAAAACAAAATTTATTACAAAAAAACATCATCTTATTTTAAAATCTGTTCACCCAAGTCCACTTTCTGCTAGTCGTGGTTTTTTTGGAAGTAAGCCTTTCTCAAGTGCTAATAAATTTTTAAAGCAAAATGGTATAAAAGAGATAGACTGGCAAATAGAAAATATATAAAACCCCAGGTTGTAGACAAAGTCTACAACCTCTTCAAAAAAATAACAAATTTATTTTTTTGAGATAATCTAGGGTAGAAAAGCTACATTTAATAATATTTTGTCTTCAATCTAAAAACCCTTCTATTTATTTATAGGAGGGTTTTATATTAAATATAAATTATCTTTTTTCTATAACAAATTTAATAGAAGTTTTTAAATCTCCATCAACATCTATTTGAGAAAAAGCAGGTGTGCATATAAGCTCTATACCATTTGGTGCAACATACCCTCTTGCTATGGCTATGCTTTTTACAGCTTGATTTACTGCACCTGCTCCTATTGTTTCTATTTCTATCTTCTTATTATTTCTTGCTATTGCTGCTATTGCACCAGCAACAGACTTTGGGTCTGAACTTGCTGAAACCTTTAATATTTCCATAATTTCCTCCTAAAATGTTGTACATTATAATATTATTTTTAACAAATATTTATATTATATACATAGGTATAAAAATTAAAAAAATAAAAAATTTTTGAAACTTTATTAATATAAAGGGTGTCTAATATATAGGAGGTGAAAATGACTGATGAGGAAAAATAAGGTATACCTAATAGAAGAAACTCTGTTAAAAAATTATAATAAATACTATAAACTAGCATTTTCTTATGTTCACAATGATACCGATGCTATGGATATAGTTCAAGAAAGTGCATACAAAGCTATTAAAAATGCAGAGTCATTAAAAGACAAAAGGTATGTAGACACTTGGATATATAAAATAGTTATAAACCAATGTAAAACTTTTTTATCAAAAAATAGTAAAATAACAGATGATATAGAAGATGTTAATATAACTTTTAATGATAAATATGAAAATATAGATTTAAAAAATGCCTTAAACTCTTTAGATGATGACGAAAAAGCAATAATTATATTAAGATTTTTTGAAGACTTAAAGATAGAAGATATAGCTAATATATTGGATATTAAGGTTAATACAGTAAAATCTAGGTTATACCGTTGTCTTAGAAAGTTAGAAGACCTTATGGAGGGGTATAGAAATGGAGCATAGAAAAATAATAGAAGATTTAAAAAAAGAATACAATAATATTAATGTTAAACAAGAAGGAGTTTTTATTATGAAAAAAAGAATAGAAGAAGCTAAAAGAGAAAACAAAAATAAAAAAATTAAATATGTATCAGTTGCGTCAATAGCAGCTATAGCAACTTTTGTTGCTCTTCCAAATTTAAGCCCAAACATAGCTATGGCTATGGGTAAAATACCTATTATAGGTAAAATAGTAAATGTTGTTACAATGAATAAATATGACGAACAAGATAAAAATATTACTGCAAAAACACCTGTTGCATCTGATGAAAGTAGTACTCAAAATTTAGAAAAATTTAATAAAGAAGTAGATGAATATATTAAAAACCTTACAGAAGAATTTAAAAAAGATTTCCAAGTGGGAGCTAACCAAAGTTTGGATATAGACTATGATGTTATTACAGATACTGAAAAAATGTTTAGCTTAAGAATAAATGGAACAGAAACAAAAGCTAGTGGGTTTACATTTTCTAAAATTTATAATATAGATAAAAAAACAGGGGAAATGGTAGAGCTTAAAGACTTATTTAAAGAAGGTAGCAACTATATAGATATTTTAAGTGAAAATATTAAACAACAAATGAAAGAGCAAATGGCTAATGATGATAGCAAAGCATATTTTATAGATAAAGATATGGAGGACAGCAACTTTACAAAAATTAGAGAAGACCAAAATTTCTATTTTGATAAAGACGATAATTTAGTAATAGCTTTTGATGAATATGAAGTTGCACCAGGTTATATGGGAGAAGTAGAATTTGTTATTGAAAATAACCTTATAAAAGACATATTAAAATAATATCTTAATATATAAAATAAAAAACAAAATTATAGATACTTACAGATTTGTAGACAAAATAGTGTTAAAGTAAATTTTTTCATTTTTATATATTATTTATAGGGTATAAAAATTTTAATCACAATATGAGGCTTTGCCTTGGGTTGTGTAAAAGCTAGATTTTTATGGGCTTTAGTCCTTGTGCGAAGAAATCTAGCTTTTTTCTTGTTATATCTTGTTTTTCTAAGGTTAGCTTTTTTTATCTCTATTTAATACAAATAATTATTATACAAATTACAAGCTATAAATTTTATATTATTGTATAATTGATTTTTAAATAGATAGGTGTTATTATAATTTTAAAAATTAAGCTATTACAATTAGGAGGATACGGTATGAGTATTAAATTTTTTGAAAAAGAAAAAATATTTTTTATCCATACACCAAACACCACATATGCAATAGGAATTGAAGATAAAGGGTATTTAGGGCATATATATTATGGTAAAAAAATAGATGATTCGGATATAAGGTATTTATTAAGAAGCCAGGAACACCCTAGCATACCTTCTAAGAATTTAAGAGAAAAAAATTTATTTTTAGATACATTTCCTATGGAATATCCAGAATATGGTACAGGAGATTATAGAGAGGCTGCTCTTTGTATAAGAGATTTAAATGGCCATTGTTGTAGCGAGAGCCTATACCATTCTTATGAAATTATAAAAGGAAAGCCAAAATTGGAAGGACTACCTGCAACTTTTGGAGATGAAAATGAGTGTGAAACTCTTTGTATAACTTGCTTAGATGAAACTTTAAATATGGAGATAAAGCATTTTTATACAGTATTTAAAGATTTAGATGTTATTACAAGGCATACAGAGATTAAAAATAATAGTGATGTAAATTTTTATATAGAAAAAGCTTTAAGTGCTAACATTGATATAGATGATGAAGATTTTGAAATGATAAGTTTATGTGGCTCTTGGGCAAGAGAAAGACATATACAAAGAATACCTTTGGGATATGGAAGACAAAATGTAGCGTCTTTTAGGGGAGAGTCTAGCCATCAAGAGCACCCATTTTTTGCATTAGTAACAAAAGATACAAATCAAGACTATGGTAAAGTGTATGCAATGCATTTTGTATATTCTGGAAATTTTAAAGCACAGGCAGAAAAAACTCCTTTTGATATGGTTAGAATGTCAATGGGAATACACCCAGATGGCTTTTGTTGGAAATTAACACCAAAAGAAACTTTTGTAACACCTGAGGTAGTATTAACTTATTCGGATTGTGGACTTGGCAAAATGACAAGAACACTACACGACTTATATAGAAATCATTTAATTAGAAGTAAATACAAAAATACAAAAAGACCAATTTTGATAAATAATTGGGAAGCAACATATTTTGACTTTAATGAAGAAAAATTACTTGATATAGCTAAAGATGCTAAAGAGCTTGGAATAGAAATGCTTGTTATGGACGATGGCTGGTTTGGTAATAGAAATACAGATAATAGCTCTTTGGGAGATTGGGTTGTAAATGAAGAAAAGCTAAAAGGTGGGCTAAAATCTTTAGTTGATAATGTAAAAAATATAGGCCTAAAATTTGGTATTTGGTTTGAGCCAGAAATGGTATCAAAAGACTCTGATTTATACCGTAAGTATCCAGAATGGGCTATACAGATACCTAATAGAGAAATAACACAAAGCAGAGCACAATATGTACTAGATTTTACTAGAAAAGATGTAAGAGATTATGTATATAGTTTGATTTATAATATATTAAAAAGCGCAGATATTTCATATGTAAAATGGGATATGAACAGACAGTTGACAAATATAGGTAGCTTTTCTCTTGATAAAGATTGTCAAGGAGAAATTTACCATAGATATATGCTTGGTGTATATGAAATGCAAGAAAGATTGTTAAATGACTTTCCAGATTTATTGTTGGAAAACTGCTCTGGTGGTGGTGCAAGGTTTGACCCAGGTATGTTATATTATAGCCCACAAATATGGTGCTCAGATGACACAGATGCTATAGAAAGGCTACTTATACAAGAGGGGACATCTCTTATATACCCTATTTCTACAATGGGAGCACACGTTAGCGTATGCCCTAACCATACAGTAGGAAGAACTACACCTTTTAAAACTAGGGGAGATGTTGCTCTTTGTGGTACTTTTGGATATGAGCTAGATGTTACAAAGCTAACAAAAGAAGAAAAAGAAATGGTTAAGCAACAAGTGGAAGATTATCATAAATATAACGACTTAATAAGAGAGGGAGATTATTACCGTATAGCTTCTTATTCTCAAAATAAATACTACGATAGTTGGATAATAGTTAGTAAAGATAAGAAAAAAGCTATACTATTTTATGTACAGGTACTAGCAAGACCTAACCATAGAAGTAAAAAATTAAAATTAAAAGGGTTAGATAGTAATAAAATATATAAAATAGAAGATACTACTTATAAAGGTGATGTAATTATGAATGCAGGTATTTTAATACCACCTATACAGGAAGATTTTAAAAGTATAATTATTATAATAGAAGAAAAATAGGAATATAAAGGGATATAATTAGCTAATAATGTATATAGATTATTTGTAAAAACTATTGTAAAAAAAAGTAGAATAATATATAATATAATTGAAAATATTATTTTTATAATAAAAGGAGGGTTAAAGTATGATTTCAAGCGATAAGGATAACCTTTTTGATAATACTTTAGAGCAAGAAACTGACAATAGCCTATCAAAAAGCCATATTAATTTAGATTATACTGATGAACCCCAAAAAAAAGGTTTATTATCAAGATTTTTATTAAAATTTAGACAAGAAGAAGTTATAGACTCTAGACAAACATTAAAAGATTATGATTACGAGTATTCTAAGTTTAGAGAATATGTATTTTTATTAGGAGAAACCGAAGACGATGAAAATGTCTTAAAAGCAATAGAACTTTGTGATGATAGCTTAAAGCTAGATAGACACCGTTTATATTTAGAAAAAAAGAAAAAAGAATGTGAAATTATATTAGAAGATTTAGATTGCTATAACAATCTTTCTAAGGAAGATGCACAACATTTAAAATCTCTTATTACAAAATTTATACAGTTAAATACCGAAAGAAAGGGTATTAGATACCAAATTGGAGATTTTGATAATGGAATAAATAAGCTAGAAACTTTAGAAGAAGATGCTCAAGATGCACTTTATCAGATAGAAGATGCAGAAAATTCTAAGCGTCTTTTATCTAGAGATATAAGTTTAATAAAAGATGAAAAAGAGCGTACTATTCTTGATAGAGAAAGATTACAATTTGCCTACAAAGTTTTGCATAAATTTTCTTTTGCTATATCTATAGTTTTAGGGTTATTTATAGTAGTTTTGGCGTTAATATCTGTATATTTAAATGAATCTGTATTTTTGTCATTATCTATTTTATGTATAACATTAGTTTTTACAATAGTCCTTATATATATCTTTAGGAGAAAAATAGTTTTTGAATTAAAATTAAACGAAAAGAAACATTCTAAGCTTGTATCCTTATTAAATAAAAAAACTGTTGTATATTCTTATTATGTAAACTTTTTAAATTATACTTACCAAAAATATAATGTAAAAAATTCCCGTATATTAAAAGCTAATTTAGAAGATTTTAATAATTACAAGCACGTTATTACTAGATATGATAATTTGGGAAAATTAGTATATGAAGTTCAAGGAAAGTTAGAAGACTTTTTAAAGGATAAAAAGATAACTATTTCTAATGGCTCTTTAGAGGCTTTTGCAAAATCTATAAATATAGATAATAAAATAGCATATTTTAAAGAAATAGAGCTTAAAAAACAAAAAATCGAAGAGAGAATAAAAGGAATAGAAGAAGAACACCAGCAATTAATAGAAAAAATAGTTGCTCTTAATGTGGAAGATACATCTAAAGAAAAGGTAATAGAAAAAATAATAAAAGCATATTTTAACGAAACAGAAAAGCTATTATCAGAAGAAGATGAAGAAAACTTTAAAAAAGAAGAATTTTCTATTTAGTACTACAAAATACCTACCTATATTAGGTAGGTATTTTAAAGGATTAAATATATTCAATTTTAAAGGAGGACATTATGAAAAAAATACTTAATCTTTTAAGTGTAATAATTTTTACATTAGCATTAAGTTTTACTGTATTTGCTAATGATTGGGTAAATTTAAAGCTTAACTATGATGGTAAAATACATAATTATAGTGCAGAAAAGGTACATATTACTATTGATAGTAAGGAAATAGAACAACTTAAAATGGAGCCTATTATAATAGATGGAAGAACCCTAGTTCCTTTAAGAGATGTTTTTGAAGAAATGGGTGCAGAAATATTATGGGACGATAAGAAAAAGGAAGTAACTATAAAAAAAGATGACAACACTATAATATTTAAAATAGGTAGCAAAGAGGCTATAAAAAATAGTATAGATGTTATAAAGCTAGATGTACCTGCAAAAATAATAAATGGATATACAATGGTACCTATAAGGGCTATATCAGATAGTATAGGGTGTAGTGTAGAATGGGATAATAATATAAGAACTATCATAATAGAAACACCTATAAATAATATAACTACTACAACAGAAACTATTACAGAGGTTACAACTAATAATATAGAGCCAGTAGCCAACCAAAAACAAGATGGTATAAAAATTGTTTGGGACCAAACAAACAAATCTATAAACGATAGTGATATAAAAAGAAAGGCTATAAATGGATTAGATGTTTTATCTCCTACTTGGTTTGAGATAAAAAATAGTAAAGGTGATATAGAAGATAAAGGTAGTATAGAGTATTCTAAATGGGCTAAGGAGCAAGGGTATCAGCTATGGGGGCTTGTGTCTAATAGTTTTGATAAAATTATAACACACGATACATTAAGTGACCCAAATAAAAGAAGTAAAATAATAAACACTTTACTAGAATATGCTAAAAAATATAACTTAGATGGAATTAATATAGATTTTGAAAACGTTGCAAAAGAAGACGGAGATTATTATTTGCAGTTTATAAAAGAGGCAACATCTATATTTAAACAAAATGGATTGGTTGTATCTGTTGATATGTATGTTCCTGCACCTTGGACAGCACATTATCAAATGAAAGAAGTAGCAAAAATAGTAGACTATGTAATAATTATGGCCTATGATGAGCATTATAGTACAAGTAAAGAAAGTGGTTCTGTTTCATCTTTACCTTGGGCAGAAAAATATATGGTAGAGGCTACAAAGCTTGTACCTAAGGATAAACTTATAATGGGTGTTCCTTTTTATACTAGAGTATGGACAGAAACTAAAAAGCCAGATGGAACTGTTTCTGTTGTATCTAAATCTTTAAAAATGGAAGAAGCTAGAAAATTACTAGAAGATAACAATGCCAATATTGTATGGAACGAAAAAACTAAACAGTATTATGGTGAATATTTTTCTGATGGGACAACTAAAAAAATATGGCTAGAAGATGAAAAATCTATGGAAGAACGTATGAAATTAGCTAGAAAGCTAGATGTTAAAGGTATTGCAGCTTGGAAAAGAGGACACGAAACAGACGCTACTTGGGATATAATAAATAAATATTTTAAATAAGCTAGGTTATAAAGGCTTTAGTCATTATAAAAATTAGCTTTTGCTACAATAAAAAGCCCCTTCATTAAGGGGGCTTTTTATTGTAATTTTATAAGACAATCTCAAAAGGCCAGTCTACAATGCCACCAAATTCTAATACGTTTGTATAGCCTTTTTGTGCCATTATTTGAGAAGCATATTTACTTCTTATACCACTTTTACAATATACAAGTATAGTTTCATCTTTATCTTTAAAAATTTCTTCTATTTTTTCATCTATTTCATCTAAAGGTAAAAGTATAGCATTATCTATATGAGATTCATTAAATTCTTCTTCCGTTCTTACATCTAATATTTTACATTTTTTACTATCCATTATTTTTTTTGCTTCTACAGCATTTATCATTTTAAAACTTTTCATTATTACCTCCATTATTATAAGTTAATATCTATGCTTACAGGACAATGGTCTGAGCCAAAAATATCATTATGTATAGTAGCATCTATTAAATTTTCTTTTATGCTATCAGATATTACATAATAATCTATACGCCAACCAGCATTTTTTTCACGAGATTTAAAACGGTAGCTCCACCAGCTATAAGCACTTTCCTTTTCTGGATATTTATACCTAAAGGTATCTATAAAGCCACTATCTAAGAGATTTTGAAACTTTTCTCTCTCTTCATCAGAAAAACCAGGGTTTTTTCTATTATTTTTAGGATTTTTTAAATCTATCTCTTTATGAGCCACGTTTAAATCTCCACAGTATATAACAGGCTTATGTTTATTTAGGTTATTAAGGTGATTTTTTATATCATCTTCCCATTTTATACGATAATCAAGCCTTTTTAATTCTTCTTGAGAGTTAGGTACATAGGCAGTTACGTAATAAAAATTTTCAAATTCTAATGTAATAAGCCTACCCTCTGTGTTGTGTTCTTCTATTTCTAAGCCGTATTTAACGCTTATTGGCTCTTTTTTAGAAAAAACAGCAACGCCAGAATATCCTTTCTTTTCGGCATAGTTCCAATACTGGTAATATCCATCTAAATTAAGCTCTATTTGTCCTTCTTGTAATTTTGTTTCTTGTACAGAAAAAATATCTGCATTTATACTATTAAAAAAATCTAAAAATCCTTTTGTTACACAGGCTCTAAGCCCGTTAACATTCCACGATACCATTTTCATTTTTTATCCTCCAAACTATAATTCTAAGTTTTTTATACGTTCTAAAAAGCTATTAAAGCTAGCGTCACTAGGCATTCTAAAATCTCCTCTAGGAGATAAAGATACAGAGCCAACTTTTACACCATCTGGAAGACAAGAGCGTTTAAACTGCTGTGTAAAAAATCTTATATAAAACTTTTCTAACCACTTTAAAATAGTTTGGTTATTATAAGTATTTTTAAATGCTTTTTTAGCAAGATAATATATTTTTTCTGGTGTATAATTATATCTTATCATATTGTATAAGAAAAAGTCGTGTAGCTCATAAGGGCCTACTATATCTTCTGTTATTTGAGATATATTACCATTTTGATTAGGTGGTAAAAGCTCCGGAGATACAGGTGTATTTAATATATCCATTAGTATGTTCTTTAAATTTATATTAGAGTTTTTAGCAAAGTATTCTATTAGATACCTTATTAATGTTTTAGGTATAGAACCATTTACACCATACATACTCATATGGTCGCCATTATATGTGGCAAATCCAAGAGCAAGCTCGGATAAATCTCCAGTACCTATAACTATACCATTATATTTGTTTGATATGTCCATAAGAATTTGCGTTCTTTCTCTAGCTTGGCTATTTTCGTATGTTACATTGTGTACATCAGGGTTGTGCTTTATATCTTCAAAGTGTTTTAAAACAGCAGCTTTTATATTTATTTCTAAAAGGGTAGTTCCTATAATTTCACATAGCTTTTTAGCATTATTGTATGTTCTATCTGTTGTGCCAAAGCAAGGCATAGTAACAGTAATTATACCTTTTTTGTCATATCCTAAAAGCTCAAATGTTCTGTTTACAACAATTAATGCGTGGGTAGAATCTAGCCCACCAGATATTCCAATAACAACATTTTTAATGCCTATATGCTCTATACGTTTTTTTAGCCCATATGCTTGCATATCTATTATTTCTTTACATCTTATATCTCTTTTATCCATATCTTTTGGTACAAAAGGCATAGGGTCAACATATCTATCTAAATCGAAAGAGATGTTTTCCATTTTGTAGGATATTGTATGATAATCTTTAGTTTCAGTTGTTTTGAAAGAGGTGTTTTTTCTTCTTTCACTATTTATATAGTCAAGGTCTATGTCCGAATAAATAATTTCATTTTTAAACGGTGTACTTTCATTTAAAAGGTTACCATTTTCATATATTAAATTATGTCCAGAAAACACTAAATCTGTTGTAGATTCTCCTTGTCCAGCATTAGCATATACATAGGCACAAATACATCTAGCAGATTGGTTTTTTACAAGCTCTTTTCTATATATAGATTTTCCTGCTATTTCGTTACTAGCAGATAAGTTAAATATAATATTAGTACCATTTAATACATAGTTTGAACTAGGTGGAATAACACTCCACAAGTCTTCGCATATTTCTATTGCAAAAGTAAAGTTTTTTGTATTTTCTATTTTAAAAATAGTTTTACCAAAGCAAGCTTCGATGCCGTCTAAATTAACAAAATGTTTATTATTATCATCTAAGCTGTTAAAATGTCTTTTTTCATAAAATTCGTTGTAGTTGGGTATATGTGTTTTTGGGACTATACCTAAAATTTTACCTTTATAAAAACATACAGCACAGTTGTAAAGACTACCTAAAAACTCTACAGGCATTCCAACTATACAAGTTATGTTTAAGCTTTTAGTTTCTTCTATAATATATTTTAAAGCATTAATACTATCTTGTAGTAAGCTATCTTGCAAAAATAAATCTGAACAAGTATACCCTGTTATGCAAAGCTCTGGAAAGCATATAATACTTGTTTTATTTTGTTGAGCTTTTTTAATATCTTCTATTATATTTTTAGCATTGTAAAAACAATCAGCAACTTTTATACAAGGTGTAGCAGCAGCTACTCTAACAAATCCATAGTCCATAAATTTATCTCCTTATTTAATTTATTATTTTTATTATACCATAAATAAAATTTTTTAAAATATGTTATTATTGTAGATTTTAATAAAATTGTAAAAATAGGATATATTGTATAAAAAGTAAAAAAATATTGCATAAAAACCCCTTTATTGATTAATACTAGTATTGTTTAAAACAAATTAAAATTATAAATTTTTATAATATAATTTTAAATATAAGGAGGAATTTTTTTGAAAGCAACAGGGATAGTAAGACGTATAGATGATTTAGGTAGAGTTGTTATACCAAAGGAAATAAGAAGAACATTAAGAATAAGAGAGGGAGACCCTTTAGAAATATTTACAGATAGAGAAGGGGAAATTATATTAAAAAAATATTCTCCAATAGGTGAGCTTGGTAGCTTTTCTAAAGAATATGCAGAAAGCTTGGCTCAAACAGCAGGGCATATAGCTTGTATAGTAGATAAAGACCATATAATAGCTGTAAGTGGTGGTGGCAAAAAAGAGCTTTTAGAAAAACATATTAGTAGTGATTTAGAAGAAGTGCTTAACAAAAGGGTAACACATATAGCAAATAGAGATGAAAAAAGCTTTGTATCTATTACAGAAGAAGATAGTGGCATATATAATCACCAATTAATTACACCTATTATATCTGAAGGAGATGTTTTAGGTGCTGTTGTATTATTATCTGGAGATAAAAAAATGGGTGAGGTAGAAGGAAAGTTAGCCCAAACAGCAGCAGGTTTTTTAGGCAAGCAAATGGAATAATTAAAATATAAATAGCCTTTCAAATAGTTTATAATGAAAGGCTATTTATATTTTAAAAGTATAAAATTTACATATATAATTAACTAGTACAAAAAAATATATTTTTTATATTGTATAAATTGTTGAAATTTAGTATAATTATAAAAATAGTATATTTATGAAAGGAGAAAACTATGGATAAAGTGAAAAGTAAACAAAATAAGGTATCTTTTTTTAACAAGTTTTTAAATGGTGTTGAGATAGCAGGTAATAAGTTGCCACACCCTGTAACATTATTTGCAATATTAGCACTTATAATAGTTGTATTATCTGCTATATGCGAAGCTTTTGGAGTTTCTGCAACTGGAGAGATAATGAACACTAAAACAATGGAGATAGAAGAAAAAACTATAACAGCAGTTAGTTTGCTAAGTGGAGAAGGTATATCATATATGATAACAAATGCTATATCAAACTTTACAGGCTTTGCTCCTCTTGGTGTAGTTTTAGTAACAATGCTTGGTGTTGGCTGTGCAGAGGGTAGTGGATATATTGCTGCTTCTATGAAAAAGCTAATATCTAAAACGCCAGCAAGGCTAATAACACCTGTTGTTGTATTTTTAGGAGTTATATCAAATGTAGCATCAGATGTTGGTTATGTTGTATTAGTACCTATTGGTGCTATTGTGTTTATGGCATATAAAAGACACCCTTTAGCAGGGCTTGCAGCTGCTTTTGCTGGTGTATCTGGAGGGTTTAGTGCAAATCTTTTAATAGGTACAGTAGATGCTCTACTTGCAAGTATAAGCACAGAGGCAGCGGCAATATTAAATCCAACATATGAGGTTGGAGCAACAGCTAACTGGTTTTTTATGTTTGTATCTACATTTTTAATTGTTATAATAGGGACATTTGTTACAGATAAAATAGTTGAGCCTAGATTGGGTAGCTTTGAAACAACAGATGAAAGCATTGACAAAGCAACAGAGCTTACACCAAAAGAAAGTAAAGCTTTAACAGTAGCAAATATATCATTATTAGTATACATATTATTAATTATAATATGGGCTATACCAAAAAATTCTTTACTTAGAAACCCAGAAAATGGTAGCTTAATATCAAAATCTTTATTAATAAATGGTATTATTGTATTTATAACAATAGGATTTTTTATACCTTCTGTTATATATGGTAGAATGTCTGGGACATATAAAAATGAAAAAGATATAGGCAACCAGTTAAGCAAAAATATGGAATCTATGGGCTCATACATTGCTTTAACATTTGTTGCAGCACAATTTATAAATTATTTTAGCTATACAAATCTTGGAAGCATATTAGCTTTAAAAGGTGCAGACTTTTTAGGTAATATAGGATTCACAGGTGCACCTCTTATGATAGTATTTATTTTATTAACAGCATTTATAAATCTTTTTATGGGTTCTGCATCTGCTAAATGGACTATACTTGCACCTATATTTATACCTATGTTTATGCAACTTGGATATTCTCCAGAGCTTACACAAGTTGCTTATCGTATAGGAGATTCTACTACTAACATTATTAGTCCACTTATGGTGTATTTTGCTATGATAGTTGTATTTGCTAAAAAATATGACAAAAAATCTGGTATAGGTACATTAATATCTATAATGTTGCCATATAGTATAATGTTTTTGATAGGTTGGACAATATTATTAGTTATATGGATGCTTTTAGGCCTACCTTTAGGACCTGGCGTATCTATGTTTTATCAACATTAAAATATAAGTATAAAAAAGGCTTGATTTATATTAAGCCTTTTTTATACTTATTATTAAATACAATTAAGATATGACTTATATTTTTAAAGGGGAAATTATATACGGTTTTTTGTATTAGTTTTCCTTTTAAAAATATATAGGAATATCTATTTTTGACTACAAAGTATTCAGAACCTTGATTAACAGGTAAAGGAGTGATTTTTATAGATAATTATATTTTAATAGGTAATCCAGTAAAACATAGTATATCACCTATGATACATAACACTTTCTTTAAAGATATGGGATATACCAATAAAAAATATAGTTTATTTTTAGTTGAAAAATTAGATAAAAATATAATAGATGATTTTTTTAATAAAAATGTAAAGGGATTAAATGTAACAGTCCCATACAAAATAGATATAATAAAGTATTTATATAAAATAGATGAGCAAGCTAAAATGATAGGTGCAGTAAATACTTTAAAATATACACAAAATGGATATATAGGATACAATACTGATATAGATGGTATGCAAGATACCCTAAAAGAAAATAATATTAATATTAAAGACAAGGTAGTATTAATATTAGGAGCAGGTGGCAGTGGGTATACAGCATCTTTTATGGCATTAAAAAACAAAGTTAAAAAAATAATTATAGCAAATAGAACTATTGAAAATGCAGTAAAGCTAAAAGAACATATATTAAAATATTATAAAAATGCTAATGTAGATATATTTAGTTTAGATAAAGTACACTGTATAGAAAACGTGAATATAATAATTAATACAACGACATTAGGATTTGGAGAAAGCATAGAAAAATCTCCTTTAGATGAGAGTTTTTTTAAAGATAAAAATATAGAATTTGTATTTGATATAATATACACACCATTTAAAACAAAGCTTCTGCAAATTGTAGAAAAGAATAATATTAAATATGCAAATGGATTTTCTATGTTAATATACCAAGCTTTAAAGGCACAGGAAATATGGCAAGATAAGGGTATAGATATGTTATATAAAATAAATATTAAAAACAAAATTTTAAGTAATTATAAAAAATAAAATATATTGAACAAATTTAATTTAAATGATATAATATACAAAAATTATTTGTTAGGAGGGAAATAATGGGAAAATATTTTGGGACAGATGGCGTTAGAGGTATTGCAAACGTGGAGCTTACACCAGAGCTTGCCTATAAAATAGGTAGAGCAGGTGCATATGTTTTAAGTAAAGAAAATAACCATAAGCCTACTATTATTGTTGGTATGGATACACGTATATCTGGAGATATGCTAGAGGCAAGTCTTATATCTGGTATGTGCTCTGTGGGAGCTAAAGTTATATCTTTAGGTATTATACCTACACCAGCTATTGCATATCTTGTAAAAAAATATAGTGTAGATGCAGGTGTTATGATTAGTGCTAGCCATAACCCTTTTCAAGACAACGGTATTAAATTTTTTAATAGTAATGGATTTAAGCTTACAGATAGTGTAGAAGAAGAAATAGAAGATTATATAATAAATAAATATGATGATATACCTTATGTACAAGGTAGCGAAGTGGGCTATAAAGAAACTAGAGAAGATGCAATAGAAGATTATATAGACTTTTTAAAATCTACAATAGATGTAAATTTTGAGGGAATAGATTTAACAATAGATTGTGCTAATGGTGCAACATATCAAGTAGCACCTATATTGTTTGAAAGTTTAAAAGCAAATACAAATGTTATATTTAGAGAGCCTAACGGTACAAATATAAATGATAATTGTGGCTCTACACATATGGAAAATTTATGTAAAGAAGTTATAAGTAACAAATCTCATATAGGGATAGCATTTGACGGTGATGGGGATAGATGCCTTGTAGTAGATGAAAACGGTAGCATAGTAGATGGTGACGAAATAATGGCTATATGTGGTAATTATTTAAAGGAGCAAGGAAAACTAAAAGATAATACTATTGTTGCCACTATTATGAGTAACTTAGGATTATTTATAATGGGAGAAAAAAATAACATAAATATTTTAAAAACAAAAGTAGGGGATAGATACGTTTTAGAAGAAATGCTTTTAAATGGGTTTAATTTTGGTGGAGAGCAATCTGGACATATTATATATTTAGACTACAACACAACAGGAGATGGTATACTTACTGCCATTAAGCTTTTAGAAGTTATTAAAACAACTGGCAAAAAATTATCTGAGCTTAGACAAATTATAAAAGTTTTACCACAAGTGCTTGTTAATGCTAAGGTTAATAATAAAAATAAATATAACTACCTTGAAAATGAAGATATAAAAAATGCTATAAATAGTGTTGAAAAAATGTTTGAAGGAAATGGCAGAGTTTTAATAAGACCATCTGGTACAGAGCCTTTAGTAAGGGTTATGATAGAAGGTAGTGACCAAAAATTATTAGATGAAGAAGCTAAAAAATTAGCTAAATTAATAGAGGAAAAGTTAAAATAATGTGTTTAAAGCTAATTTTTTTAATAGGTTATATTCAAAAGTATATATAAATGCTTAATTGTATTTAATAAAAATAAGAGAAAAATAAAGAGGTTGTAGACAAAATCTACAACCTCTTCAAAAAAATAACAAGTTTATTTTTTTGAGATAATCTAGAGTAGAAAAGCTGATTTCTTCGCACAAGGGCTAAAGCCCCTTGAAATCTAGCTTTTTACACAATCCGAGGCAAATCCACGTATTGTGATTAAAATTTTTATATCCTATAAATAGGATATAAAAATGAAAAAGACTTGATTTAATAATATTTTGGATTCAATTAAAGAGGTTATAGACAAAATCTACAACCTCTTCAAAAAAATAATAAGTTTATTTTTTTTGAGATACTATAAGAAAATTATCCTATTTTTTGTATCTATACTAGATTAATTGTATCTATTATCCAATTTGGCAAATCTTTAAAATTTTCATCAACAAAGTAAAAATCACTATGTTCTTGGCTAATTTTAATGCTAGTATTTTTTATATTAACTAAATATGTAATAATAACAAGGTGCAAGCCATCTTTTCTTATAACAGATGTAGCATTTAATATTTTTTCTATGTTATTTAATGTTATATTAATCCCTGTTTCTTCGTATACTTCTCTTATAAGAGCATCTGTTATATTTTCTCCGTATTCTACCCTTCCACCAGGTATATCATATAAATTTGAACTAGCATCATTTTTATTTTCATATTTTGTCTTTTTTAAAATAAGGTATTTATTACCCGTATTTTTTAAAAGACATTTTACGGCAATAGCAAAACTTTTTTCCATATTACACAATTTCAAATCCTAAAATATTTTTCATATAGTCTAAGGCAAATGTATGTCCATTTTCATTAAAAGATGCACAAGCACTAGTGTTTACTTTAAAGTGGATATTTTTATCCATATTTGCACAAGCATTATAAATTGTAATAGCAGTTTGTAAAACACATATATCTGTAACAACACCACATATTTCTATATTATCATAGTTATTAACTATATTTTCTATATCTTGTAGTGTAGGAGTATATCCTTTTTTTTCTAAAACTTTACAATTTTTATATGATAAAATTTCTTCTATTTTACCATAAGGTTTATGTCCTTTTGTACCTTTTTCACAATGTATGTTAAAACTTTTGCTCTCTGGGTGTATATGCCATTCTTCTTTAATATGTGTATCAAGAGTAAATATAATATCACTATTATTTTTTATATATTCGTTAGATAGGGTATAAATATTATTTTCTATATCTTGAGCTTTTTTACCAGCTGTTAAAAGGCCGTCATCTGCAACAAAATCATATTGATAGTCTACAATTATTAATAAGTTATTCACAATATCACCTCGTTAATTATACATATATACCTACAAAATTTAAAGTAGGGCAAACTCTTGATTTAAGTATTCTTATTTCTATATAATCGGTATTAACATTATTTAGCCTACAAATTCTTTTACTACCTACAATTGTTCCATTAAAAACATTAACCATATTATTATCTATACTAGCATAAATTTCAAATCGTTCTATTCTTTGGCTTAAAGCTATTTGCTCTTTTAAAACAATATTTTTAATTTGTTTTACACTATCAAATTTAAAGCTAATAGTTGCTTTTTCTTCATTATTAACACCTTTATAAAAATTATCATCATCTGATACAATATTATAAATATTAGTGCTATCATCAATAAAATCTACTTTAATTTCTGCTTCATTTACGATATTTTCTTTAAAAGCATCGTTTATATGAGAGCCTATTTGTTTAAGTATTTCTACATCTTTATCATCAATAAGGCCATCTGTATTAGGAGGAACGTTTAATAGCAATGTAGCATTAGCACCAACAGAGTTATAGTATATATCTAAAAGTTTATCTAGTGGTTTTGGATTTTCATTTTTGTGATAAAACCAACCACTTCTTATAGATGTATCTACCTCACAAGGATACCATATTAAATCTTGTTCATCTTTTAATAATTCTCTACTGCCTAAGTCTTCATCAGTAGAGCTAATTGTTTTTTCTCTAAAGGAGGCATCATCACTTTTTTGTGAGTGTTCTTGAACTATTTCGGATTTTGATAATCTAGCAGGAACAACATTCCATTCTTCTTTTCTACAATGTCCAGCCTCATTGCCACACCATCTAACATCTGGGCCACATATAGTTATACAAGCATTTGGTTGGAGTTTTCTTATTAAGGCATAATATCCCTCCCAATCATATACTTGTTTTTTACCATTTTCTCCCTCGCCACAAGCACCGTCAAACCATACACTAAATATATCTCCATATTCTGTTAAAAGCTCAGTTAACTGATTTTTAAAAAATTTGTTATATTCATCTGTACCATAAAGTTTATTGTTCATATCCCAAGGAGAGAGATAAACACCAAATTTTAAGCCATATTTTTTACAAGATTCGCTTAGCTCTTTTACAATATCTCCATTACCATTTTTGTATGGGCTATTTTTTACGCTATGCTCTGTATATTTACTAGGCCATAGACAAAAACCATCGTGGTGTTTACAAGTTAATATTACAGCTTTTATGTTTGCACTTTTTAAGCTTTCTACCCATTGGTCTGTATTTAGTTTAGTAGGGTTAAACATAGTAGGGTCTTCTTTGCCATTGCCCCATTCTCTATCATAAAATGTGTTTATACCAAAATGTATGAAAGAATAAAACTCTAGTTTGTGCCAGTTAAGTTGTCTTTTACTAGGGCGTATGCTAATTAATTTGTTAGATAAGTTATTCATAATGATAACCTCCTTATATCTATAATAAATATTTATAGTAAATTTAAAATTCTTCAAATTCACCCATTTTTCTAAAACGGTTATATCTATCATCTAAAAGTTTATCTTTATCTATGTTTAAAAGGGTGTTAATTTCTTTTATAAGCTCTTCTTTTAAAATATGGGCAGTGTACATAAAGTCCATTTCTACGCCACCATCTACTTCAGGTATAACCTTTTCTATTATGCCAAGCTCTAAAAGGTCTTTAGCTGTTATTTTCATAAGCTCTGCTGCTTCTGGTGCTTTAGTAGAATCTTTCCATAGAATACTTGCAAATCCCTCTGGAGATAGTATAGAATAAACAGAATTTTCTAACATCCAAACTCTGTCTGCAACACCAAGGGCTAAAGCTCCACCACTACCACCTTCGCCTATAACAATGGCTATAATAGGTACTTTAAGATTTGCCATTTCAAAAAGGTTTCTTGCAATAGCTTCTCCTTGTCCTCTTTCTTCTGCACCTATACCACAGTATGCACCAGAGGTGTTTATAAATGTTATTATAGGTCTATTAAATTTTTCTGCTTGTTTCATAAGCCTTAGTGCTTTTCTATATCCTTCTGGGTGAGGTGAGCCAAAGTTTCTTTCTATATTTTCTTCTATTGTAGAGCCTTTTTGTATACCAACAATGGTAACTGGTTGATGGTCTAAAATAGCAATACCACCTATAACAGCTTTATCATCTTTATATGCTCTATCTCCGTGTAGCTCTATAAAGTTTGTAAATATATAGTCTATATATTCTTTAGCATTAGGTCTTGTAACTTTTCTTGCTAGTTTTACTGTTTCAAAAGCATTTGACATTTTAGCACCTCCTTATATATTGTTTTTATGGATTTTTAAAATAGTAGATAAGGTCTTTTTAAGTCTTTGTCTTTCCACTATTGCATCTACAAAGCCGTGTTCTAATAAAAATTCTGCTTTTTGGAAGCCATCTGGTAATTTTTGTTTAATAGTTTGCTCTATAACTCTAGGGCCTGCAAAGCCAATAAGAGTGTTTGGCTCTGCCAATATTATATCACCAAGCATAGCAAAGCTAGCTGTAACACCACCTGTTGTAGGGTCTGTTAAAACAGTTACATATAAAAGTCCAGCATCGGAATGTCTGCTAGCTGCTGCACTAACTTTTGCCATTTGCATAAGAGATACTATGCCTTCTTGCATTCTAGCACCACCAGATGCAGTAAAAATGATAATAGGAAGTTTATGTTCTGTTGCATATTCAAATGCTCTTGTTATTTTTTCTCCTACAACAGAACCCATACTACCCATTATAAAGCTAGAGTCCATAACACATAAAACACAGTCTTTACCATATATTTGGCATTTACCTGTAACCACTGCATCATTAAGCCCTGTTTTTTCTTTAAGGTTTTGTATTTTTTCATCATAGTTAGGATAGTTTAAAGGATTTTTTGCATACATATCTTTATCAAATTCTACAAAGATATTTTTATCGGCAATAGTTTTTATTCTATCTCTAGCAGATAGCCTAAAATGGAAGTTACATTCTGGGCAAACATTGTATAATCCTAGCTCTTTAGAGTATACAGTAGTCCCACAGCCACTACATTTTATACATAGTCCTGTTGGCACTTCTGGTTTTAAAAGAAGTTTTTGTTTAGTTAGTTTTTTATCTATATTATTAGGACTTTTTTTATTTTTAAATAAATCCATTTACATCTTCCTTTCAAAGCTATTTTATAATTTTATTAGCGATAAATGATGTGTCAAAATTTCCGTTTAGGTAGTCTTCATTTTCTAAAAGCTCCATATGAAAGTCTATGTTAGTTTTAACACCTTCTATGACAAATTCGTTTAAAGCTCTTTTCATTTTTTGTATAGCTTCTTCTCTAGTTTTACCTTTTGTTATAACTTTAGCTATCATAGAATCATAAAAGCTAGGTATAGTATATCCTGCATATACAGCACTATCTACTCTAAGGCCATTACAACCACTAGGTAAAAATAAATAGTCTATTTTACCAGGAGATGGTGCAAAGTTATTATAAGGGTCTTCTGCATTTATTCTACATTCTATACTGTGTCCATTAAATGTTACGTCATCTTGAGTGTATTTAAGTTTTTTACCATAAGCTATTCTTATTTGCTCTTTAACTATGTCTATATCTGTTATCATTTCTGTAACAGGGTGTTCTACCTGTATACGAGTATTCATTTCCATAAAGTAGAACTTATTGTCTTTTCCATATAAAAATTCTATTGTGCCAGCATTTTTATAATTAGATGCTTTAACGGCTCTTATAGCAGCATCTCCCATAGCTTTTCTTGTTTTTTCATCAAGGGCAATAGAAGGGGCTTCTTCTAGTACTTTTTGGTTTCTTCTTTGTAATGAGCAGTCACGTTCGCCTAAGTGGATAGCGTTTCCGTGTTCATCTGCTAATATTTGTACTTCTATGTGTCTAGCATTTTCTATTACTTTTTCCATATATATGCTATCATCTCCAAAGGCTACTTTAGCTTCACTTTTAGCAGAATTATATGCTTCTTCTATGTCTTTTTCTTCCCTAACTATTCTTATGCCACGACCACCACCACCTGCAGATGCTTTTATCATAACAGGATAGCCAAAGTTATTTGCAAGCTCTTTTGCTTTTTCTACACTTTCTACTATGCCATCGCTACCAGGTGTAACAGGAACGCCAGCATCTATCATAAGTTTTCTTGCATTAGCTTTATTACCCATAAGGTCTATTGTTTTTGCATCTGGTCCTATAAACTTAATATTGCATTCTTTACACATATCGGCAAATTTTGAATTTTCGGATAAAAATCCAAATCCAGGGTGTATAGCATTAGCACCTGTAAGGCAAGCAGCACTTATAATATTGTTCATATTAAGATAACTAGATGAGCTTTTGTTACCACCTATACAAATTGCCTCATCTGCAAGTTGTGTATGTAGAGCCTTTTTATCTGCCTCAGAATAAACGGCAACAGTAGATATACCTAGCTCTCTACAAGCTCTAATTATTCTAACTGCTATCTCTCCACGATTTGCTATTAATATTTTATTAAACATAAGACACCTCTATCCAATCATAAAAGTAAATTCTGCTTCTGCAACTTTTTTATCTCCTACATAGGCTATACCTTTTCCTATACCTGCAACCTTTTTAAGCTTTAAAAGCTCTACTTCTAGCCTTAAAGTATCACCAGGCACTACTTTATCTCTAAATTTAGCATTGTTTATTGCTCCAAAGTATGCAATTTTTCCTTTGTATTCTTCCATAGACAATATAGCACAAGCACCGGCTTGAGCCATAGCTTCTATTATTAATACGCCAGGCATAACAGGTTCTACAGGGAAGTGTCCTTGAAAAAACTGTTCGTTCATTGTTACATTTTTTATAGCAACTATTTTTTTACCTTCTTCTATTTCTACTATTCTATCTATTAAAAGAAAAGGGTATCTATGAGGTATAATCTCCATTATTTCTTTAATTTCCATAATAATCTCCTTTCATACAATTAAGGTATGACTTAATATTTTTGAATAAAAATTATATACGTGTTTTTGTATTAATTTTTGTGAAAAAAATATATAGGAATACCTGATTTTGAATATGAGTATTCAAAAAATTGATAAAACCAATTAAGGTATGACTTAATATTTTAAATAAAAATTATATACGTGTTTTTGTATTAATTTTTGTGAGAAAAATATATAGGAATACCTGATTTTGAATATGAGTATTCAAAAAATTGATAAAACCAATTAAGGTATGACTTAATATTATAGGTATGCTAAAGCATACCTATAATAACTAAATTATTCTAAATAAAGGTTGATTGTATTCTACCATATCTTCATTATTTACTAATATTTCAACTATTTCTCCACTATACTGGCTTGTTATTTCGTTCATAACTTTCATAGCTTCTATAATACATAAAACATCGCCTTCTTGTACTTTATCTCCAACTTTTACATAAGCAGGCTTAGTAGGGGAGCTACTAGAATAAAATGTTCCTACAATAGGGCTTGCTACTATATTACCTTCTTTAATTTCTTTTTTAGTTTCTGGTATAATAGTTATAGGCTCTGATATATTTTCTGCTATGTTGTTTATAGTAGGGGCACTTGTTACGTTATTGTTGCTAACAATAGGTGCACTATTATTTTGTGAAATAGGTTGACTATTGTATTTATTCATTCTAAGATAAAAGCCATCATTTAATTTAAGTTCAAAATCCATAAGATTAGAGCTATCTAAACTTTGCATTAGGTCTTTAATTTTTTCAAAATCCATTATTATTAGTCCTCCCATTTTTTAAGGCATAATACTGCATTATGTCCACCAAAGCCAAGCGTATTAGATAAAGCATATTTCATTTCACGTTCTTTACCTACATTTGGTGTATAGTCTAAGTCACATTCTTCGTCAGGCACTTTATAACCTACAGTTGGAGGTACAAAGTTATTTTCTAAAGCTAATACACAAGTAATTGCTTCAACAGCACCTGTTGCACCTAAAAGATGCCCTGTCATAGATTTTGTAGAGCTAATAGAAACATTGTAGGCATTTTCTTTAAGGGCTAATTTTATAGCTTTAGTTTCGCCTACATCATTAGCAGGTGTGCTTGTACCGTGAGCATTTATGTATGTAATATCGTTAGGGTTTACGTTACCTTCTTCCATAGCTTTAATCATAGCACGAGCAGCACCATCTCCATCTTCACAAGGAGCAGTCATATGGTAGGCATCACAAGTAGCACCATATCCTACAATTTCTGCTAATATTTTAGCACCACGAGCTTTTGCGTGTTCTAGCTCTTCTAAAACAAGTACACCAGCGCCTTCTCCCATAACAAAACCGTTACGTTCTTTATCAAATGGGATAGATGCTCTGTCTAAATCTTCTGATGTAGACAATGCCTTTAAAGCAGCAAATCCACCAATACCAGCTTTTGTAATAGTACTTTCTGTACCACCAGCTAATATAACATCTTCGTATCCAAATTTTATATTTTTATAAGCCATACCAATGCAACTTGTACTTGTTGCACAAGCAGTTATTGCTGTTTCGCAAATACCTTTTGCACCAAAACGTATTGCTACGTGTCCTGCTGCCATATTTGTTATAACACTTGGTATAAATAAAGGTGCAAGTCTTGAAGGGCCTTTTTCTACCATTTTAATCATTTGGTCTTCAATCATACCAATACCACCCATACCAGAGCCTATTATTGTACCAAATCTATATGGGTCTATTTTGTCTAAATCTATACCACTATTATCTACAGCTTCTTGTGCTGCATATAAAGCATATACACTAAAAAGCTCAAGTCTTCTAATTTCTTTTTTGTCTAAAACTTTTTCTGGCTCAAAGTTTTTAATTTCTGCTGCTATTTTTACTTTAGAATCTGATGTGTCAAAATGAGTAATTTTGCCAATACCGTGTTTACCATTTTTTATATTTTCCCAAAACTCGTTTATGTTATTACCAACAGGGGTAACTAAGCCCATACCCGTTATAACTACTCTTCTTTCCATATTAACCTCCTAGACTAAGCCATTACCATACCGCCATCTACGGTAATTACTTGACCTGTTATATATTTATTTTTAGCTAAAAATACTGCTGTACTAGCTATTTCATCTGTTGTTCCCATTCTTTTAAGAGGGATATTGTTAAGTATATTTTCTTTTATGCTATCAGGTAAAACATCTGTCATATCTGTTTCTATAAAGCCAGGAGCAATAGCATTGCAAGTAATACCACGAGATGCAAGCTCTCTAGCAGTAGAAAATGTCATACCTATCATACCAGCTTTACTAGCAGAATAGTTTACCTGACCAATGTTACCAGTTAAACCAACAACACTACTCATATTTATAATGCTACCACTTTTTTGTTTAAGCATTACTTTACTAGTATGTTTAATCATATTAAAAGCACCTTTAAGATTTGTGTTAATAACCATATCAAAATCGTCTTCAGACATTTTTAAAAGAAGGTTATCTTTTGTAATGCCAGCATTGTTTACTAAAATATCTATTGTTTTAAATTCTTCTAAGGCTTTATCTACTAATTGTTTAGCTTGTTCAAAATCACTTATATCTGCCTGAACGCTTAAACATTTTACACCAAAGCTTTCTATCTCTTTAGCC
Source organism: uncultured Tyzzerella sp. (assembly GCF_963558545.1). Lineage (NCBI taxonomy): Bacteria > Bacillati > Bacillota > Clostridia > Lachnospirales > Lachnospiraceae > Tyzzerella > uncultured Tyzzerella sp. The sequence goes on from NZ_CAUWHO010000007.1 coordinate 25,522, forward strand.
ACGTCTTCTGGGCTTGTGCTTCTGTAATTTAACACAATGTTAGCACCTTCTTTAGCAAAAGCTATAGCAATGGCTTTGCCAATACCTTTAGCACCACCTGTAACTATTACTGTTTTTTCTTTTAACATTATTCTATACCTATTCCTTTACAAGTTTTTTCTAAGCTAGCTAAATCTTCTACGTTATATACACTAACTTCTTTACTAACTTTTTTTACAAAAGATGATAAAGTTTTACCAGGGCCTAGCTCTATAAAAGTATCTACACCAAGGTTAATAAGATTTTTTATAGTTTGCTCCCATTTAACAGGGCTCATTACTTGTTTTATTAATGTATCTTTTATGTTGTCTACTTTTTCTCCTGTTAAGTTTGTAAATACGTCTATATTAGGTGTGTTTATAGTAATATTTTCAAGCTCTTTAGCTAATTTATCACTAGCAGGTTTTAATAAAGATGTATGGAAAGGTCCACTTACGTTAAGTCTTATAACTTTTTTTACACCTTTTTCTTTAAGGATAGTTTCTGCCCTTTCAATAGCAGGTGTGTGCCCTGCTATAACTATTTGCCCTGGAGCATTATAGTTTGCAATCATAGCAAGCTCTGTATCTGTAGATGCTTCTTTTAGAGCTTCATTTATAATATCTTCATCGGCATTCATAACAGCAGACATAGCACCAACACCAACAGGAACAGCCTCTGTCATATATTTTCCTCTTTTTCTTACAAGGGATACACATTCGTTAAAACTTATAGAGCCACTAGCACAAAGGGCTGAATATTCTCCTAAGCTAAGGCCTGCCATATAGTCTGATTTTATACCCTTTTCTTCCATAAGTTTGTATATAGCATAGCTTGTTGCTAAAATAGATGGTTGTGTATACTCTGTTTGGTTAAGCCTTTCATCTTCGTTAAAGCATATATCTGTTATATTAAAGCCTAGAGCATTATTTGCCTCTTCAAACACTTGTTTACATACTGTAAAGTTGTCGTAAAGCTCTTTGCCCATACCATTATATTGAGCACCTTGGCCACTAAATATAAAACATATTTTCATATTTTATCTCCTTTATTTTATATTTAATATATTATTTATTACCCATTAAAGCATCAAATTCGCTAACTAATTCGTTTATAATTTCTTGGCTACTTTGTCTTTTTGATACCATACCTGCTATTTGTCCTGCCATAACAGAGCCATTTTCTACATCGCCTTCTTTAACTGCTTTTTGTAAAGCACCAGCACCTAATTTTTCTACTCTTTCTATATCTGGCGTATCTTTTTTAAGTTCTTCTCTTTCCACTGTATCGTAAAGTCTAGCAAGTTTGTTTCTTAAAATACGAACAGGGTGTCCTGTTATTTGCCCAGTTATAACACTATCTATATCTTTAGCTTTTATTACTTTTTCTTTGTAGTTGTCGTGTACATTACATTCGTCTGATAATAAAAATCTAGTACCAAGCTGAACACCTTTTGCACCTAGCATAAAGGCAGCAGCACAACCTCTACCATCTCCAATACCACCAGCAGCTATAACAGGGATATTAACAGCATCTACAACTTGTGGTACTAAAGCCATAGTAGTAAGTTTACCTATATGTCCACCAGCTTCCATACCCTCTGCAATTAATGCTTTAGCACCTATTTTTTCCATTTTTTGTGCAAGAGCAACAGATGGTATAACAGGGATTACAGAAATGTTGTGCTCATTAAATAAGTCCATATATTTAGCAGGGTTACCAGCACCTGTTGTTACTACCTTAACGCCTTCTTCACATACCACTTTTACAACTTCTTCTACAAAAGGAGATAAAAGCATAATGTTTACTGCAAAAGGTTTATCTGTTAAAGATTTTGCTTTTTTAATTTCTTCTCTTACAATTTCTCCAGGTGCATTACCACCAGCTATAATACCAAGCCCACCAGCATTAGATACACTAGCAGCAAGCTCACCATCAGACACCCAAGCCATAGCACCTTGAAAAATAGGATATTTTATACCTAGTATATCACATAAATTTGATTTCATTTTATCACCTTTTTAACCTTTACTAAAAATATTATAAATTATTATACCTAGTATGCTACCAAGAGCCATACCAACCATAGTATAAACTATTAGTTTTATTTTATCATTATTATTCATAAAACACCTATATTTGAACAATCATAGATGCCCAAGTAAGACCAGCACCAAAGCCTGCGATTATTATTTTATCGCCTTTTTGTAAAAGTCCTTTTTGGGACATCTCTGCCAAGGCAATAGGTATGCTGGCTGCCGATGTATTGCCAAAGTTTTGTAAATTTAGATAAAATTTATCTAAGCTTACTTTTAATTTTTTTGCAACAACTTCAACTATACGGCTATTTGCTTGATGAGGTACTATATATTTTATATCATCTAATGTTAGGTTAGCCTTTATTAAAACTTCATTTATACTTTTTGGTACAGTTTTTGTAGCAAAATTAAATACATCTCTGCCATTCATTGCTAGATAAAAAGAGTTATCATCTTTTTTTTCTGTAAATGGGTTATTATTGTTTAGGTTACCACCTGTTATAGCTTGCCAAGACATACCATCGGCATTTAAATCTTCTGATATTACGCTATTATAGTCTTTGCAAGATGTTAATATAGCACCACCAGAGCCATCTCCAAATAAAACACAAGTGCTCCTATCTGTCCAGTCTACTATTTTAGATAAGGTTTCTGCACCTATTACAATAGCATTTTTGTATATTCCAGATTTTAAAAATTTATCTGCAATAGATAAACCATATACAAAACCAGAACAAGCTACATTTATATCAAAGGCTAAGGCATTTTTAGCACCTATTGCTCCTTGTACCATACAAGCAGTAGAAGGTGTTAAATAATCTGGTGTTATTGTTGCAACAATAATAACATCTATATCTTCTGCTGGAATATTAGATTTTTCTATTAACTTTTTACCTACGTTTATAGCAAAATCTGATGTATTTTCTTGTGTAGAAAGGCATCTTTTTGATATACCAGTTCTTGTATATATCCATTCGTCAGATGTTTCTACAATATTGGAAAGCTCATCATTTGTTACAACTTTTTTAGGTAAGTAGCTTTCAAATCCAACTATTTTTGAATTAAACATATTTTTCTCCTTTTAAATATTTATACATTGCTTATGCAATGTTTGGCTAACCCTAGTCAATGCACCATTAAAAATTTCTTTTTCTTGGTTGGAAAGTTCTATTACTATAGATTTCATAATATTTTCTTTAAATTTTTTATGTAATCTAAAAAGTTTTTTACCTTTTTCTGTAAGACTAACATTAACTACTCTTTTATCATTAAGAGATTTTTCTCTTATAACATACCCTTTTTTTTCTAGATTTGTTACAGAAACTGTTAATGTACCAAGGGTTATATCCAGATTTTTGGCAACAGAGCCCATAGTTTTTGTTTTGCTTGTGCCTATTGCCTCAATAGTCCTTACTTCTCGAGAGGACACATCTTTATATTTGTTATTTTTTAAAAAAACTTCTTCTAGCTTAATTATATCGTTAAAAACGCTAGACATAAGCCCACTAATAGTATCTAAAGTTTTTTTCATAATGCAGCCTCCATATTATTATACAACGCTAAAAAAATCTTTTGATAATCAAAGTATATTATTACTTTAAACAAACGTCAAGTGTTTTGGTTTATTTTTAATAAAAAATTCAAAAAATTGTTTTTATTTTATAGTTTATATGTTAAAATATAAAAAAATATTTTACAAAAGGTGATATTATGGGAAATGTAAGACTTTTTGCAAAAGCTAAAATAAACTTAGCACTAGATGTTGTAGAAAAGTTAGACAACGGCTATCATAATTTAGAAATGATTATGCAGTCTATAGATTTATCAGATACTATCGAAATTAAAAAGACTTTTACAAATGACATAAAGCTAAGAACAAATGTATATTGGATACCAACAGATAATAGAAATTTAGTTTATAAAGTTGCAGAATATTTAAAAAATGAATACAATATCAAATATGGTATACATATAAACTTAAATAAAAAAATACCATCTTGTGCAGGGCTTGGTGGTGGTAGTGCAGACTGTGCAGCTGCTTTAATTGGTATTAGAAAACTATTTGGGCTTGATATACCTAATAGTAGATTGCTAGAAGTAGCTAAAGAGTTTGGAGCAGATGTACCTTTTTGCGTAAAAAGAGGCACATATTTAGCAGAGGGTATAGGAGAAAAGCTAACCCCTTTAAAAAAAATGCCAGATTGTTATATATTGGTTGTTAAGCCACACGTTAGTATATCTACAGCTACTATTTTTCAAAATTTAGATTTAGCTAACATAAAAGAAAGACCAGACATAGAAAAAATTATATACTATATAGAAAAAGATGACATAGAGGGTGTTTCTAAAAATTTATGTAATGTTTTAGAAAGTGTGTCTATTGAAAGATACCCTATAATAAAAGATATAAAAGATGCTATGTTAAAAAATGGTGCTTTAGGTAGCCTTATGAGTGGAAGTGGCTCTGCTGTTTTTGGAATATTTAAAAATAAAAAACAAATGGCAATAGCAAAAAATTATATAGCAAAAAATTTAAAAGTAAAGGACATTTTTGCTACTAGGCCTTTTAATATGTATAAAAATTAAATAAATTTAAAATGATAACATATATTTAATACTTTTAATATAAATAAATTGTTTATAAATTATTATTTACAAATATTGTATTTTGGAATATAATATAAAGATAGACTTTAGAAGGAGGCTATATGCAAATACATTTTAAAAAATCAATATACTTAGCTATTACTATACTAATAATATCATTTGTTTTTTATAATTCTATGCAAAATGGTGAAAGCTCTTCTAATACTAGTACAGCTGTTTTAATGTTTGTAAACAATTTAATAAATACAATAGGGTTAAATTTTCAAGTTAGTGGACACTTTATAAGAAAATTGGCCCATTTTATAGAATTTTTTGCTTTAGGTATTTTTCTTATGTTGACATTTGAAGCTTTTACTAATAGATTATTTAGTATAATTGGGTTTCCTATGTTTTTTTCTATATTTATACCAGTTATAGATGAATTTATACAAATATATTCACCAGGACGTGCATCTTCTGTTAAAGATGTGTTGCTAGATTTCTCTGGAGCGATTTTAGGAGTATTATTAGTTTTTACAAGCTTTATAATAAAAAATAAGAATAGATTAAATAATTAAAATTTAATATATAAATTAATTTAGGAGAATAAATATGGAACAACTTTTAAATAAGTTAAACCCTATGCAAAAAGAGGCTGTTTTAACAACAGATGGGGCTCTTCTTCTTTTAGCAGGGGCAGGCTCTGGTAAAACTAGAGTTTTAACACATAGGATAGCATATTTAATTAATAAAGGCGTGAGACCTTTTAACATTTTAGCTATCACTTTTACTAATAAAGCAGCTAAAGAAATGAAAGATAGAGTTTATTCTATATGCGATGAGGGTAGACAAGTTTTGGTATCTACATTTCACTCTTTATGTGTTAAAATTTTAAGAAGAGATATACAAAAAATAGGGTATAATAATAAATTTACTATATACGATGCAGATGATGCAGAAAGACTTATAAAAGATATAATGAAAGAGTACAAAATAAATGATGATTTATTAAGTGCTAAAGCAGTTTTAAGTGAGATAGGAAGACAAAAAGATAAGCTTATAACAGCTAGTGATTATGAAAAAAACATAGGTTCTGATTTTAGAAAAAAAATGATTTGTGATATATACAAAGAGTATGAAAATAGATTAAAATTAAACAATTCATTAGATTTTGACGACCTTATATTTAAAACAGTACATCTTTTGGCTACTAATGTTGATGTACTAGATTATTACCAAGAGCGTTTTAAGTATATTATGGTTGATGAATATCAAGATACTAGCACAAGCCAATATATGCTTGTAAAGCTTTTAGCTAATAAATATAAAAATATTTGTGTAGTAGGAGATGACGACCAGAGTATATACGGTTGGAGAGGTGCTGATATAAACAATATATTAGACTTTGAAAAAGACTTTAAAAATGCTAAAGTTATAAAGCTTGAACAAAACTATCGTTCTAGCAAAACTATATTAGATGCAGCAAACTTTGTTATAAAAAATAACTTTGGTAGGAAAGAAAAAAGTCTATGGACAGAAAATGAACAAGGCTCTCTTATAAACTATGAAAAATGTAACTCCGATAGAGAAGAAGCTATGTTTATAGCTAATGAAATAGCCAAAAAAATAAAAGAAGGATATTCTTATAGAGATTTTGCAATATTATATAGAACAAATAGCCTATCTAGACTTTTAGAAGAGCAAATGGTGTTTTTATCTATACCGTATAAACTATATGGAGGTGTAAACTTCTATGGTAGAAAAGAAATAAAAGATATTATAAGCTATTTAAAAGTTTTAGAAAATCCTAGCGATGATATATCATTAAAAAGAATAATAAACGTTCCTAAAAGAGGAATAGGGGATACAAGTATATTAAAAGCTAGTGAATATGCACAAGAAAATAATATTTCTCTTTTTGAAGCATTGTCTAAAGCGGGAGAAATAACAGATTTAGGTAGGAAAACAAAAAGTGTTATAGACTTTTATAATATGATGAATGGATTTATACAAAAAAGCCAAAGTTTAAATATATCCGATTTGATAGATTATATATTAGATGAAACTGGATATTTAGAAGAACTTAACAAAGAAGGAACAGATGAAGCTTTAGGCAGAGTATCAAACTTAGAAGAATTTGTTAGCAAGGCAGTAGAATATGAAGAATCTGAAGAAGATGATGTATCTCTTACAAAATTTTTAGAAGAAGTATCTTTAGTAGCTGACATAGATTCTATGGAAGAAGATGATGATGTTGTTACATTAATGACTTTACATAGCTCTAAAGGGTTAGAGTTTCCTACAGTTTTTATAGCTGGATTTGAGGAGGGTATATTCCCTACATACCGTGCATTAACAAGCCAAAATCAGTCTGGCATAGAAGAAGAAAGAAGGCTTTTATATGTAGGTATAACAAGGGCAAAAAAAGAACTATATCTTACAAATGCAAAATCTAGATTACAACACGGAAGATATATAAGTAATGCACCATCTTCATTTTTTAAAGAATTACCAAAAGATTTATTAAACATTAAGCAAAAACCAGACAAACCTTCTAAAATCTCGTTTTCAGTAGAAGAAGATAGTAGTTATAGACCAAAGCCTACATATAAGCCTAATGTTTCAACATATCTTAAAAAGGAAATACCAGCACCTAAAAATGTATCATTAGATTTTGGTGTTGGAGATGTAGTTAAACATTTTAAATTTGGTAAAGGCGTTGTTTTAAAAATAAGCCCAGCAGGTGCAGACTATGAAGTAACTATTAATTTTGACAACTTTGGAGAAAAGAAACTTATGGCAAACTTATCTAAATTAAAAAAAATATAAAAAATATAAAAAATTGTAACCTACTTATATACCCTTTCATACTATACATAATATGAAAAAATTGGAGGGTTATATATGGGAAAGTATATAATAAAAGGTGGAAATAAGCTAAACGGTGAAGTTTTTATAAGTGGTGCTAAAAATGCTGTTTTGCCTATCCTTGCCTCAACTGTTTTAAATAGTGGTATATGTATATTAAAAAATGTTCCTATGCTTTTAGATACTTTTGTAGCTATAGATATATTAAAAGATTTAGGTTGTGAAGTTAATTACGGAGAAAATACTGTTGTTGTTAATTCTAAAAATATGTATAAAACAAATGTTAAAGAAGATTTAGTTAAAAAAATGCGTTCTTCCATAATATTTTTAGGAGCTATAATATCTAGATTTAAAGAAGCTAGTATAAGCTATCCTGGAGGGTGTAACCTTGGCAAAAGACCAATAGATTTTCATTTATCAGCATTTAAAGAGCTAGGGATAAAAATAGAAGATAACCAAAAATTAATAAAAGCTAGTGTGGATACTATAAAGGAAAGAATTATAGACCTACCTTTTGCTAGTGTAGGAGCAACTCAAAATATTATTTTGGCATCTATTTTTGTAAAAGGCAAAGTTGTTATAAAAAATTGTGCTAAAGAGCCAGAAATAATAGATATGGTGAAATTTTTACGAAAAATGGGTGCTAACATATATGGAGAAGGGACTTACACTATAACTGTAAAAGGTGTAGAAAAGCTTAATAATATAGTTGAATATACTATAATGCCAGATAGAATAGAAGCAGGTACTTTTTTATGTATGTCTGCTATAACAAATGGAAATGTAAAAATAAATGGTATAACACCAAATTATGTAAAATCTTTAACAGATATTTTAGAGCAAATGGGCTGTAATATTGTTATAGATAAAGATAATATAAAAATTAAAAATGATAAAAAGTTAAAATGTATAGAATTTTTAGAAACTAAGCCATACCCATATTTTCCAACAGATTTACAACCACAACTAATGGCTTTATTAGCAACTGCAGATGGTGAAAGTATTATAAAAGAAAATATATTTGAGGCTAGAAATAAACATATACCAGAGCTTAACAAAATGGGTTGTAACATTATAGAAGATAATAGTACATTTATTATAAAAGGGGTTAATAAATTAACTGGTAAAAATGTTTTTGCAAAAGATTTAAGAGGAGGAGCAAGCCTTATAACAGCAGGACTTTTTGCAAAGGAAAAGACAGTTGTAGAGGGTGCTGACTATATAAACAGAGGATATGAACATTTAGATAAAAAACTTAACATTTTAGGAGCAGATATAAAACATATCAAAGATTAGGTGAATCTAATGAAAAAAATATATACTTATATTTTAATTGGTGTAGCATTAATAGCACTAATATTTATGTTATTAATGCTATCGCCTTGGCTCAATATAGAGAATATACAAATAAATGGTATAAAAACAATAGAAAAATCAGACATTATTAGACAAATGAAACTAGATAAAACAACCAACATACTTAGTTTTAATAGTTTTGTAGCAAAAAGAAGAGTTAAAAGTAATTATTATATAGAAAATATACGAGTAACAAGAAAACTGCCCAATACAGTAACTATTGATATTATTGAAAGAAAAGTGGTTGGATATATACCTTACATAAATGACTATATATATATAGATAAAGATGGTGTTGTTATAGATGTAAAATCATCTTATAAAGAGCCACTACCAATGATTTATGGATTAAAATTTAATAGTTTTATTATTGGGCAAAAGCTAAAGACTGAAAATAACACAGCATTTGAAATAGTAATGGAAATAACAAATGCTATAAAAAATAAAGAAAATCTAAATGATATTCTTAAAATAGATGTATCAGATTTAGAGGATATACATTTATATACAGAAAAGTTAGATGTTATTATAGGAAATATAGATGCTATAAACATAAAAATGAATACTCTAAATGAAATACTTAAAAATTTTACACCTACGGAAAAAGGGTTTTTATACATAGATGATATAAACAAAGCACCTATTTTTAAATATATTACATAAAGCCATAATTTGTAATATAAACAATTATTTTGTCGATTTTTATAACAAAAAATAGAACGCAAATTTAATAACATACTTGAAAAATTTTTAAAAAAATATATACTTATATTATAAAAATATTATAAATAAATTGAATTATTAAAATATATGGTGTATAATATAAAATTGAAGATGATTTAGGAGGGTTATATCTTGATAGGTTTAGAGAATATTAATAATGAAGAAGAAAAAATTATAGTTATAGGTGTTGGTGGTGCTGGTAATAATGCTGTTAATAGAATGGTAGAATGTGGCTCTACAGATATAGACTTTATTTCCATAAATACAGATAGACAAGCACTTAATAAAAGTTTAGCTCAAAAAACTATTGTTATTGGAGAAAAATCTACTCGTGGACTTGGAGCAGGTGGAAATCCCGAAGTTGGAAGAATAGCAGCAGAAGAATCTAAAGATGATATTTCACAAGCTGTACAAGGTGCAGATATGGTATTTGTAACTGCTGGTATGGGTGGAGGTACTGGTACTGGTGCTGCATCTGTTGTTGCTAATATTGCTAAAAGTCAAGGTGTTTTAACTGTTGCTGTTGTAACTAAGCCTTTTAATTTTGAAGGTAAAAAAAGAGCTTTAAATGCTATGGAAGGTATAGAAAGATTAAAAGAGAACGTAGATACTCTTATTGTTATTCCTAATGAACGTATACTAGATATTATAGAAGATGATGTAACTCAAATAGAAGCTTTTCATAGAGTAGATGAAGTTTTAAGACAAGGGGTTACAGGTATTGCAAATATTATTAAAAATGCTGCAGAGATAAACGTAGACTTTGCAGATGTTACTACAATTATGAAAGATAAAGGATATGCACATCTTGGTGTTGGTGAGGGTGCTGGTAAAAATAAAATGCAAGATGCTGTTAATGGTGCTATTAATAGTCCATTATTAGAAACATCTATAGAGGGAGCTAAAAGTATACTTGTTAATGTAGCTGGTGGCCCAGACCTTGCTCTTAAAGAAATAGATAGAGGTATTTCTAGTATAACTGCTATGCTTGACGTATCTGCTAACGTTATATATGGTACTTCCATAGAGGAAAACCTTACAGATAGAGTTATTATTACTATTGTTGCAACAGACCTTAGAGATGTGGAAGGAAATGGACAAGATTTAGTTTCAGATATGCAATCTAACATACAACCTAACATACATCAAGGAGTAAATAACCAACAACAATTTAATGTTGCTCCACAACATTTACAAAACGGTTTTTCTAATATTAATACACAACAAGTACAACCACAAGTAGCACAACCAACAATTAATCATTCGCAAGAACCTGTATTTACTCCACAAGAACCTAATAATTATGGATTAAACAGACAAAAAGAAAATGAAACTGGAAAATTAAATATACCAACATTTTTAAGAAAAAATAGATAAAATATTAAAAAAATAAAACTAGATAAATATCTAGTTTTATTTTTTTCTTAAATACAATTAAGGTATTCCTATATATTATTTAAATAAACTTAATATATCTATTTTAATTAAGTTTATTTTTATTTTTATTTATATAAAATAAATCGCCTAAAGAACCAGTAGTACTTGGACCTACAACCTTAGAATTTGAGGTAATGTTAGGTTCTTTTTTTACATTACTAGGTTCATTTTTATAGGTTGGTTTAGCTTTGGCATCAGATAGTATTTTTTTTGAAAGTGATGTAAAATTATCTGTTAAAGGAGGCGATGAATATATAAAGCCTAAAGAGTCTTTAATATATAGCTTTAAAGTATATTTACCCTCGTATTTTTGTGAAATAGATTTTAAAGAGCCGTCTTTTTGCTCTATACTATAACTACCAAAAGTAACATTTAATGGCTCTTTAGATGTTAATGTCTTTAACGGGTATGGTATAAATGGGTTGTCATCTGGATATATAACTAATGTGTATTCAAATGGTTCGTTTTTATTTGGGTTGTTCCAACTAACATTATATGTAGGTTCTCCGTTAATGTCTACATAGCCTGTAATGTTATTTAATTTTGGTTTTTTAGGTATTTTATGTTGTGAAATAGTAAAGTTGCTAAGCTCTAACAAATAAGGGTAAAGTCCATTAATATCTGCTGCTAGTGGAATATAAGGGTTTAGTTGGGGCTTTAGATTAAAGCTAGATGGATTTTCATAAGGTGGTTTATTTAATTTTATAAGCTCATCTACAGATTTGTAGTCATAAGATAATTTAGCATTAGATGAACCTAAAAGCTGAACATAATCATCTGCCATTATTTCCATTATGTCCCAATGGTATAAATAATTATCATCATCATTATAATTATATATAACAGGCATATTAGTTAGTCCTCTTATTTTTACATACTTAGAATCTTTTAAATTGTTATAGTATATATTTTCAGACTTTACAAGATTACATATCATATAATGATGCCCATATTCGTGAGATAGTGTATAAGCTATTTTAGGTACTGTATTATATCTTTCTCCATTATAAAGATTAATATAGGCATTAGGACCTAATATATAGTTATTACCCTCTAAATGTATGTCGTCAAAATAAAGTCCATTTACACCCTCTGGTGCATCTGGATATATGTATATATTACTTAAATAATCAAATTCATCACCGTGAAGATTATTTATAAGCTCTCCATACAAGTCTTTTAGCATAGTTTTATTCCAACTTTTACTATAACTTGTTAAGGTAAGGTTATTTGCAGTATATGTAGCATATATTTTATTTGGATTTGCATATATAGTTGTTTTAAATAAAAATATTATAAAAAATGCAACTATTATGTTTATTTTAAAAAATTTCATAGAATATCACCCTAAATTATTTCAATTATTTCAATTAAGCTATATTTTATGTTATGTTATTATATTATATATCAAAATTATTTAAAAATAATTACAATAAAATTAAAAAAATATTACAAAAAATTTTAAAATAAATATTGTATAAAAACATTAAACTTTAAAAGTAAGATTACGTTATATAATATATAAAAATTAAAAATTTTAGGAGGAAATAATAATGAAAAAATTTATTAGTGGATTATTAATTGGTGGTATTATTATGACATCTGTATCAGCTTTTGCCGCTAATGTTGTTAATATGAAAGCAGTATACTCTGTTAAAAACCTTATTGTAAATGGTGTTAATACTGGCAAGGGTAGCAGTGCTTTTATAAGTAATGGGACAACTTATGTTCCATTAAGAACTGTAAGTGATGCATTAGGGCACGAAATTTCTTGGGATTCTAAAACTAGGTCTATTTATATTAATACAGGGAATAAAACACCTGATGCAAACGGAGAACCAACAGATTTACCATTAGCAGATACAGGGGCGACTACAATGCCTACTACTCCAAACGCTAACATCTCTAATGGACAAAAGTTAATTAGTATGGAAGTAGCTAAAGAAGCAGCTATAAAAGCTGTTGGAGGTGGAAGTGTTATTTCACAAGATGCTGATATTTATGACGATGATGATATTCCAGATTATGAATTTAAAATAATGAAAAATAACAAAGTTTATGAAGTAAGCATTAATGCACTAACAGGTGCTGTTATTGATTTTGATATTGACTAATATTTAAAATTAAAAAATAAAATCAAGTAAAAATAATTTTACTTGATTTTATTTTTTTTAGATGTATAATAGTTGTATATCTAACAATTATATAATAAGATTTATAGAGGTGTTTTTGTGAAAAATATTTTTAGGATAACATATAGAGATTTTAAAAAAATTATAAAAAATCCAGTAGCATTAACTGTTATAATAGGCGCTTGTTTTATACCTGCATTGTATGCTTGGTTTAATATAGCTGCTAGTTGGGACCCATATGGAAGTACAAATGGGTTAAAAGTTGCAGTTTCTAACAATGATACAGGCACACAACTATTGGATATAGACTTAAACTTAGGGGATAAAATAAAAGAAGAACTACAAGGAAATAATAATATAGGGTGGGTATTTGTAGATAAAGATATAGCCATAGAAGGTGTTAAAAGTGGAGAATACTACGCAGGGGTTATTATACCAGAAAATTTTAGTGAAAACTTTTCTAGTATTTTAACAGATGACATAAAAACTCCTAAAATAGAATACTATGTTAACCAAAAAAAGAATGCTATAGCACCTAAAATAACAGATAAAGGTGTGTCTGTTGTTCAACAACAAATAAATGAGGCTTTTTTAGACACTGCTAGCAAAGTATTAGAAGGAACTTTAAAAGTTGCTTATAATAAAATAGACGAAAAAGAGCAAACAGTTGCAGATAATATGATAAGTGCTTTAAACCAGGTGTCATCATCATTAGAACAATATAAAAATTTATCTAAAAGTTTTGATGAGGGGTTAAATTCTACAAAAAGCCTTATTGATACAACAAAATTAATACTGCCAGCAGGTAAATCTATTGCACAAAATGGGGAAGATATGTCAAATAATATAAATGGGTTAATACATTCTTCCAGTCAGGTTTTTAATAGTATTACAGGGACAGTAGAAAGTTTTTTATTAACATCAGAAGATTTAGCTAATGATATTCTAGATGTATGGAAAGATGTATCTAATGTAAATGAAGATAATATAGACATAATAAAAATGCAAATAGATTTTATTAATAAAAGAACAGATAAAATTATAACTATTAATAAAAATATTGATAGAGTGTTAAATAATTTGAATAATAAACTTCCCATAAGGTTAAAAATTATAGATGAGTTTGTTAATAAACTAGAAAGGCTTAATGGTGCTTTAAACGATATTATATCAACAGGTGAAAATATAGAAAGAATAATAAATAGTGGTAATAATATATCAGACAGTTTAAGAAAAAGTATGGGAAGTCAGTTAAATAAGGTAAGAGAAGACATATCTGGTATAAAAGACTTATATAGAGCTAATATAAAGCCTAATATAGACTATGAAGCAGAAAAAATGTATAAAACGCTTGTAGATTTTAATATATTATCTAAAAATACAATGGGAATAATATCGCAAATGGATAAAATACTAGATGGTATATTTAATACAATAGAAGCTAGCCAAAAGGCAATAGAAAGTACTAATAATGTGATACAAAGTAGCCAAGATGATGTTAAAAATTTACAAAAGAAAATCCAAGAGGTTAAAGCAGAGGATAAATTAAAAAAACTTGCTACTATATTAAAAAATGACCCTAATACAGTAGGTAAATTTATTTCTGCCCCTGTTCAAGTAGAACAAGTATCTTTTTATGAAATATCAAATTATGGTTCTGCTATGACACCTTTTTATACTATATTATCTTTTTGGGTAGGTGGAGTATTATTAGTGTCGTTGTTAAAAACTAGAGTTTATGAAGATGATAATATAAAAAATATAAAGCCTTATCAAGCTTATATAGGGAGATATTTTTTATTTATGATAATAGGTATTATACAAGCTATTGTTGTATGTTTAGGAGATTTATATATATTAAAGGTACAATGTTTAAACCCTGTTTTATTTGTTTTAGCAGGTATAGTAGCTAGTATAGTATTTATTAATATAATATATACCCTTGTTGTTTCTTTTGGTGATGTTGGTAAAGCTATTTGTGTGTTTTTGCTTGTTATACAAGTTGCAGGAGCAGGGGGAACATTTCCTGTAGAAGTTACACCTGAATTTTTTCAAAAAATAAATCCATATATACCTTTTACTTATGGTATAAATGCTATGAGAGAAACTATTGCTGGTATATATGAAAATGCCTATAAAACAGATATTATAAAATTACTTAGTTTTTTACCATTTTCTTTATTGCTAGGACTTTTTTTGAGAAAACCTCTTATTAAAATAAATGAATTTTTTGAAGAAAAACTAGAAGAAACACATCTTATGTAATAACTAAATATTAGATAATTATTACAACAGGATATTTGTATTGATTATTTAAATTAATATAGTATATATAAAATTATTCATTATTATATATACTATATTGACATATATAAAATTATTCATTATTATATATACTATAAGGGGGGATTAAAATGAAATTTAAAGAAAAAATATTAAAAATAGTTGAAATTATTTCGCAAAAATCTGAATTAAAACACCAAATATTAGAAAATACTAAAGTGCTTTTAGATGACTATGAGAAAAATAAAGATGACGAAAATGATGAAGCAACATACTGGGAGTACATAGTATCAAGCTGTTTAACAGGTGAAAATATAAGTGAAATTTATGAAGATTTAGACGAAATACCATATAATGATTTTGACGAAGATGCATACTTAAAAGCTCCTTTATTTACTTTTGATTGGAAAGAATATGCTGAAGAGTATATAGGTGGCTTAGAAACTCTTATAGATGCACAAAAACTAAATATAACTTTAAAAGACATAGAATATGATAATGATAACGATGATATTGAAAACGTAAGTCGTAGGATACACAATAAATTAAAGCCTTTAGGTTATATTTTAACTTCTATAGATATAGGCAGTGACGAATATGAAATATGTATCTTAAAAGAAGAAGATTTTAATACAATAAAAAATATGATAGAAGAAGATGAAATTTTATCAGATGTTATAATTTTACAGGTGTTTGGAGATTAAATAAATATAGTAGGTTTTATGTAAAATAGAAAAGATTTTATAATTAAACTCTACAATAGTTACAGTATGATATTGTAGACAAAGTATACAATATCTTCAAAAATAACAAGTTTATTTTTTTGAGATACTCTAAGGTAAAAAAGCTGATTTTTTCGCACAAGGGCTAAAACCCCTCGAAATCTAGCCTTTACACAATCCAAGGCAAAGCTTCGTATTGTGATTAAAATTTTTATACCCTATAAATAGGATATAAAAATGAAAAAAATTTACTTTAATATTATTTTGTCTACATTCTACAGTATTGTATTTATTTTTATTACCAGTAGATTTAGTTAATAAAAAAATTATAAAAAAAGTAAAAAAATGCTTGCAAATATTTTTAGTATATGCTATAATACGTTGTGTTGTGACATTAAGAGCGATGAAATAGAAGGTTGTTACCTTAGTGGTAAGTTTTTCTATGGAGCGATGTCCAGTTCAAGAAACCGGGCGACAAGTCACTGTGTATATCGAATATTTGTAAGCATTTTATTGCTATATATAGCTTTAAGTATGTTTGACATTGGGCATATTATGTCTATTTTATTGATGTGTACAGTCACCGCTTGTCGTGCTAGAAACTAAAAGTACGAAAAGGAGGGGACTTTTTTTATGGCTAATCAAAAGCTTAGAATCAGTCTTAAAGCTTATGACCATAAGTTAATCGACCAATCTGCTGTGCAAATTATTGAAACTGCTAAAAAAACAGGTGCTCAAGTGAGTGGACCTATTCCACTTCCTACTAAAAAGGAAGTTGTTACTATCCTTAGAGCGGTTCATAAGTACAAAGATTCTAGAGAACAATTTGAGCTTAGAACTCACAAAAGATTGATTGATATTTTAATGCCAACTCAAAAAACTATGGACAGCTTAAGCCGTCTTGATTTACCAGCTGGCGTTGATATTACTTTAAAAATGTTATAATTTTTAGTAATATATCAATAAATGGTTATAACTTACACAATAATTACAAATAATATAATGTAATTAATCCAAATTGGTTTATATAAGTTCGCCTTATATTTGCCTAGAATGATTACTCAAAATATATATTGGGTAATCCGCTGTAGACTACGGAGGTGCAATTTAATTATGAAAAAAAGCATTATTGCTAAAAAAATTGGTATGACACAAATTTTTGCTGAAAATGGTATACTTATTCCTGTTACTGTTTTAGAAGCAGGCCCTTGTGTTGTTACTCAAAAGAAAACAATTGAAAATGACGGATACGAAGCTATTCAAGTAGGCTTTGGTGAAGTTAAAGAGAAAAAAGTTAACAAACCTTTAAAAGGACATTTTGATAAAGCAGGTGTTTCTGCTACAAAATTATTAAAAGAATTTAAACTTGAAAATGTAAGTGAGTATGAATTAGGTGCTTTAATTAAAGCTGACATATTTGCTGCTGGTGATAAAATTGATGTTAGTGGTGTATCTAAAGGAAAAGGTTTCCAAGGTGCTATCAAAAGACATAATCAACACAGAGGACCTATGGCTCACGGTTCTAAATATCACAGAGGTGTTGGTTCTTTATCTTCTGCAACTACTCCTGGTAAAGTTAAAAAAGGTAAAAAAATGCCTGGACATATGGGTGCAGAAAATGTTACTATTCAAAACCTTGAGGTTGTTAGAGTAGATGCTGAAAAGAATTTACTTCTTGTTAAAGGTGCTGTTCCTGGCAACAAAGGTTCAATTCTTGTTATTAAAGAAAGCGTAAAGGCTTAATTAATCTTTACGAAAGGAGGAAAACCTAAATGGCAATAACTGTAAAAGTTTTAAATATGAGCGGAAGCGAAGTAGGCTCTGTTGAATTAAATGAAAATATATTTGGAGTTGAAGTAAACGAACACGTTATGCATCAAGCAGTTGTTCAATACTTAGCTAATCAAAGACAAGGTACTAAAAGTGCTAAAACACGTGCTGAAGTTCGTGGTGGTGGTAGAAAACCTTGGAGACAAAAAGGTACTGGTCGTGCTAGACAAGGTTCTATACGTTCTCCTCAATGGACTGGTGGTGGCGTTGTATTTGCTCCAAAACCAAGAGATTTCTCTTTTAAATTAAATAAAAAAGTTAAAAGATTAGCTCTTAAGTCTGCTCTTACTACTAAAGTAAACAACGAAAAATTTGTTGTTGTAGATGAGCTTAAATTAAACGAAATTAAAACTAAAGAAATGAAAAAAGTTCTTGATAATTTAAATGTAAACAAAGGGTTAGTTGTTTTAGAAGAAAATAATAAAAATGTGTTATTATCTGCTAGAAATATACCTAATGTAAAAACTGCTGGTGTTAATACAATAAATGTATATGACATCTTAAAATATGAAAGCTTTGTTGTAACTAAAGAAGCTTTAGCTAAAATTGAGGAGGTGTACAAATAATGGCTGATATTAAATACTATGACGTTATTTTAAAACCTGTTGTTACTGAAAAAAGTATGGGGCTTATGGCTGATAGAAAATATGCTTTTTATGTACACCCTGAAGCTACTAAAATCCAAATTAAACAAGCTGTGGAAAAAATGTTTGATGGGGTTAAAGTAGACTCAGTTAATACTATGAACTTAACAGGTAAAACTAAAAGACGTGGTTATACTTTTGGTAAAACTAACAATAGAAAAAAAGCAATCGTTACATTAAAAGAAGATAGTAAAGATATTGAAATCTTCCAAGGAATGTAGTATAATAAATTAATGTTTTTAAATTGATGAAACACACGGAAACGTTGTAAAGAAAATCGAAAGGAGTGTAATTAATGGGTATTAAGAGATTTAAACCTTATACACCTTCAAGAAGACAGATGACTGTTTCTGACTTCTCAGAAATTACTAAAAAAACTCCTGAAAAAAGCTTAGTTGTTCACATTAAAAAAACTTCTGGGCGTAATAATCAGGGTAAAATAACTGTTCGTCATCACGGTGGTGGACATAAGAAAAAATATAGAATTATTGATTTTAAAAGAAATAAAGACGGTATCAATGCTAAAGTTGTTGCTATCGAATATGACCCAAACAGAACATCTAACATTGCTTTAATTAGCTATGCAGATGGTGTTAAATCTTACATCATTGCACCTAACGGCTTAAAAGTTGGAGATATATTATCTAACGGTCCAGATGCAGAAATCAGAATTGGTAACGCATTACCTATGAGAAATATTCCAGTTGGTTCTGAAATTCACAATATTGAAATGAAACCAGGTGCTGGTGGACAATTAGTTCGTGCTGCTGGTAACGTTGCTCAATTAATGGCTAAAGAAGGTAAATATGCAACAGTTAGACTTCCTTCTGGTGAAATGAGATTATTACCTATTGATTGTAGAGCTACAATCGGTCAAGTTGGTAATATTGACCACGAGCTTATCAACATTGGTAAAGCTGGTAAAAAACGTCATATGGGTATTCGTCCTACTGTTCGTGGTTCTGTTATGAACCCTAATGATCACCCTCACGGTGGTGGTGAAGGTAGAGCACCTATTGGTAGACCATCTCCTTGTACTCCTTGGGGTAAACCAGCTCTTGGATACAAAACTAGAAAGAAACATAAAGCAAGTAATAAATATATTATCCGTGGTAGAAATAAATAAAAGGAGGGCTGTTTAAATGGCTAGATCGCTTAAAAAAGGACCATTTTGTGATGCACACCTTCTTAAAAAGGTAGATGCTCAAAATGCTGCTAACACAAAAAATGTTATAAAAACTTGGTCTCGTCGTTCTACTATCTTTCCAGAGATGATTGGACACACTATTGCTGTTCACGATGGTAGAAAACATGTGCCTGTATACATTACTGAAGATATGGTTGGACACAAATTAGGAGAGTTCGCTTTAACTAGAACTTATAGAGGACACGGAAAAGACGCAGAGAAAAAATCAAGAGTACGTTAATCGGCTTTGGAAGGAGGTTAATTTAATGTCTGAACAGATTAAAAGTAGAAGTAAGTTTAAAAGAAAAGTTAGAAACGCAGCTACTAGAGAGCTTAAAAGACAAAGAGCTGAAGCTCATCACAACTTTGCTAGAATTTCTAACACTAAAGCTAGAATAGTTTTAGACCAAATTAAAGGTAAAAATGCTTCAGAAGCTTTAGCAATTCTTGCTTACTCACCAAGATATGCTGCTGAAATTATAGAAAAAGTTTTAAAATCTGCTATGGCTAATGCAGAACATAACTTAGGATTTGATGTTGATAAATTATATGTTGATGAGGTAGTTGCTAATCAAGGACCAACTCTTAAAAGAATTCGTCCTAGAGCTCAAGGTAGAGCTTATAGAATTAACAAACGTACTGCACACATTTCAATATATCTTAAAGAAAGATAAGGAGGTTCACGATGGGTCAAAAAGTAAATCCACACGGGTTAAGAGTGGGTGTTATCAAAGACTGGGATTCAGTATGGTATGCGGATAAACACAACTACGCTGACTACTTAGTAGAAGATAATGCACTTAGAACTTGTATTAAAAATAAATTAAAAGACTCTAGCGTTTCTAAAATTCAAATAGAGAGAGTTAATGGAGCTAACGATAATGCTAAAGTGAAAATTACTATTCACACAGCTAAACCAGGCAACGTTATCGGTAGAAAAGGTGAAGCTATCCAAGCATTAAGCAATGAGCTTCAAAAAATGACTTCTCAAAAAGTTTTAATTAACATAGAAGAAATTAAAAAACCTGAGCTTGATTCTCAATTAGTAGCTGAAGATATTGCACGCCAATTAGAAAACCGTGTAACATTTAGAAGAGCTATGAAACAAGCTATGACTAGAACAATGAGATTAGGTGCTAAAGGTATTAAAACTGCTTGTTCTGGACGTTTAGGCGGTGCTGAAATGGCTCGTACTGAACATTATCACGAAGGAACTATTCCTCTTCAAACTTTAAGAGCAGATATTGACTATGGATTTGCAGAAGCTGACACTACTTATGGTAAAATTGGTGTTAAAGTTTGGATATACAAAGGAGAAGTTCTTCCTCAAAGAGCTGCTAAGGAAGGGAGTGAAGAGTAATGTTAATGCCTAAAAGAGTTAAAAGACGTAAACAGTTTAGAGGCCGTTTAAAAGGTAAAGCTACTCGTGGTAATAAGATTACTTATGGTGAGTTTGGTATACAAGCTTGTGAACCAAGCTGGATTACTTCTAATCAAATAGAAGCTGCCCGTATCGCTATGACTAGATACATCAAACGTGGTGGTAAAGTTTGGATAAAAATTTTCCCAGACAAACCTATTACTGAAAAACCTGCTGAAACAAGGATGGGTTCTGGTAAAGGTTCACCTGAATATTGGGTAGCTGTTGTTAAACCAGGTAGAATTATGTTTGAAATAGCTGGAGTAAATGAAGAAGTTGCTCGTGAAGCCCTTCGTCTTGCTATTCACAAATTACCTATTAAATGTAAAATTGTGTCACGTGCTGACCAAGAAATGGAAGGTGATAACAGTGAAAACTAAGGATTATTTATTAGAGCTTAAAAATAAATCTGCTGATGAGTTAAACGGTGAATTAGTGTCTGCTAAAAAAGAATTATTTAATTTAAGATTTCAAAATGCTACAAATCAATTAAATAATACTGCTAGAATAAGAGAAGTTCGTAGAAATATTGCTCGTATTCAAACTGTAATCACTCAAAAGCAAAAAGGTATGTAATTAGTATAATGGAAGGAGGTAACCTTAGTGGAAAGAAATCTTCGTAAAACAAGAATTGGTAAAGTTGTAAGCGACAAAATGGACAAAACTATCGTTGTTGCTGTAGAAAACAATGTTAGACACCCATTATACAAAAAAATTGTGAAGACTACTTATAAGTTAAAAGCTCACGATGAAAATAATGAATGTAAAATTGGTGACCGTGTTAAAGTTATGGAAACAAGACCTTTATCTAAAGATAAAAGATGGAGACTTGTTAATATTGTAGAAAAAGCTAAATAGTTCCTGTATGAAAGGAGGTAACTACATTGATACAACAAGAATCAAGATTAGTTGTTGCCGATAACTCAGGTGCTAAAGAGTTATTATGTATCAGAGTATTAGGTGGTTCAACTAGAAGATATGCAAATATAGGTGACATTATTGTTGCTACTGTTAAAGATGCAACACCTGGTGGCGTTGTTAAAAAAGGTGACGTTGTTAAGGCTGTTGTTGTTAGAACTGTTAAAGGTGCTTCAAGACCAGATGGTTCTTATATTAAATTTGATGAAAACGCTGCTGTTATCATCAAAGATGACAAAAACCCAAGAGGTACTCGTATATTTGGACCAGTTGCTAGAGAGCTTAGAGAAAAACAATTTATGAAAATCTTATCTCTTGCACCTGAAGTATTATAAGGAGGTGTAATTGTGAAGATTAAAAGAGGCGACAAGGTAGTTGTTATTGCTGGTAAAGATAAAGATAAAGAAGGTAAAGTTCTTCTTGTAGATAGAAAAAATAACAAAGTTGTAGTTGAAGGTGTTAATCAAATTAAAAAACATCAAAAACCAAATGCTATAAACCATACAGGTGGTATTATTACTAAAGAAGCTCCTATTGATGCTTCTAACGTAATGTATTTACACAATGGTAAAGCTAGCAGACTTGGATACAAAGTTGAAGAAGTAAATGGTAAAAGAGTTAAAAAGAGAATAATCAAAAAAACTGGAGAAGTTATTGATTAAGAAAGGAGGTACATTTTACTGTGAACGTTTTAAGAGAATACTATGAAAATGAAATAGTTGATGCTATGATGAAAAAATTTTCATACAAAAATAAAATGGAAGTTCCAAAAATTGAAAAAATAGTTATCAATATGGGTCTTGGTGAGGCAAAAGAAAATGCTAAAGCTATTGAAAGCGCTGCTGGTGATTTAGCTATTATTGCAGGTCAAAAACCAATTATTACTAAAGCTAAAAAATCTATTGCAGCATTTAAACTTCGTGCAGGTATGCCTATTGGTTGTAAAGTTACACTTAGAGGCGAAAAAATGTACAGCTTTGCTAACAGATTAATAAATTTAGCTTTACCTCGTGTTCGTGATTTCCGTGGTGTTAGTGCTAACTCATTTGATGGTAGAGGTAACTACACTTTAGGTGTTAAAGAACAACTTATGTTCCCTGAAATTAGATATGATAAAATTGATAAAATTAGAGGTATGGATATCGTTTTTGTTACTACTGCTAAAACAGATGAAGAAGCTAGAGAGTTATTAAGATTATTCGGTATGCCGTTTAAAAAATAAGGGAGGAGCAAGAATATGGCTAAAAAATCTATGGTCGTGAAGCAACAAAGAAAACCAAAACATTCAACACAAGCTTATACTCGTTGTAGAATATGCGGTAGACCACATGGTTATTTAAGAAAATTTGGTATATGTCGTATTTGTTTCCGTGAATTAGCCTACAAAGGTCAAATCCCGGGAGTAAAAAAAGCTAGTTGGTAATTTTGGGAAAGGAGGATTTTTATAATGTCAATGAGTGATCCTATTGCAGATATGCTTACAAGAATTAGAAATGCAAATACTGCAAAACATAATACAGTTGATGTACCTTCTTCTAAAATGAAAGAAGCTATTGCTAATATTTTAGTAAATGAAGGTTATGTAAAAGGTTTTGAATTAATCGAAGATGGCGTGAAAAAGACTATGCGTATCACGCTTAAATATGGAAAAGATAAAAACGAAAAGGTTATTTCTGGTATAAAAAGAATTTCTAAGCCTGGTCTTAGAGTTTATGCTAACAGAGAAGAGCTTCCTAGAGTTTTAGGTGGTCTTGGTACTGCTATCATCTCTACTAACAAAGGGATTGTTACAGATAAAGAAGCTAGAAAACTTGGTGTTGGCGGAGAAATTATCGCTTTTGTTTGGTAATTAAAAAAACAGGAGGTGCAATAAATGTCACGTATAGGTAGATTACCTATTGCTATCCCAGCTGGTGTTGAAGTTAAGCTTGAGGAAGGCAATGTTATTACTGTTAAAGGTGCTAAAGGTACTTTAACTCGTAAATTAGTTGACGATTTAACTATCACAGTTGAAAACAACGAAGTAGTTGTTACTAGACCTAGTGATTTAAAAAGATATAAATCTTTACACGGTCTTACTAGAACACTTATTTTCAATATGGTTGTAGGTGTTACAGAAGGCTATACTAAAGAACTTGAAATAAACGGGGTTGGTTACAGAGCTGCTAAATCTGGTAACAAATTAAACCTTACTTTAGGTTATTCTCACCCTGTTGAAATGATTGACCCAGAGGGCGTTACTACTACTGTAGAAGGAACTAATAAAATTATCGTTTCTGGTATTGATAAAGAAAAAGTTGGACAGTTTGCTGCGGAAATTAGATCTAAACGTCCACCAGAGCCTTACAAAGGTAAAGGTATTAAATATACTACTGAACACATTAGACGTAAAGTTGGTAAAACAGGTAAGAAATAAATAAAGGGGTGAGGACACTATGATAAGAAAGCCATCACGTGCTGAAGCTAGAGAAAAACGTCACTTAAGAATCCGTAATAAAGTAAGTGGTACAGCACAAAAACCTAGATTGGCAGTATTTAGAAGTAATAAACACATCTATGCACAAATCATAGATGATACAGTAGGCAATACAATAGTTTCTGCATCTACTATGGAGGCGGACATTAAAGGTAAGCTTTCTAAAACATCTGATGTTGAAGCAGCTAAAGTAGTTGGTGCTGAAGTTGCTAAAAAAGCTATCGCTAAAGGTATTGATACAGTTGTATTTGACCGTGGCGGTTATATATATCAAGGCAAAGTTATGGCTTTAGCTGAAGCAGCTAGAGAAGCTGGCTTACAATTTTAGTAAGGAGGGAAAATCTTGAGAAACAAAATTAATGCTAGTACGCTTGATTTAAAAGATAAGGTTGTTACTATTAAACGTGTTACTAAGGTTGTTAAAGGTGGTCGTACTTTCCGTTTTGCAGCATTAGTAGTAGTTGGAGATGAAAACGGACACGTTGGCGTTGGTCTTGGTAAAGCTATGGAAATACCTGATGCTATTAGAAAAGGCAAAGAAGATGCTATGAAAAACCTTATTTATGTTGAACGTAATAAAGATGATAGTATTTACCACGAAATGATGGGTAAATTTGGAAGTGCAACTGTATTATTAAAACCAGCTCCAGAAGGTACTGGGGTAATCGCTGGTGGTCCTGCTCGTGCTGTGTTAGAGCTTGCAGGTATTAGAAATATTAGAACAAAATCTTTAGGTTCTAATAACAAGAAAAACGTTGTTAATGCAACTATTGAAGGATTAAACCGAGTTACTACTCCTGAACGTGTTGCTAGACTTCGTGGTAAAACAGTTGAAGAAATTTTAGGTTAAGGAGGGCATATAAATGAGTTTAAAAATTACTTTAGTTAAATCTACAATTGGTGCTATCCCTAAACATAAAAAAACTGTTGAAGCTTTAGGACTTAGAAAAACTAATAGCTCTATCGTTAAAGAAGATAATGCAGCTATTAGAGGTATGATTCAACAAGTTAAACACTTAGTTAAAGTTGAAGAAATCTAGTAGAAGGAGGTGTCCCTTAAATGAATTTAAGTGAATTAAGACCAGCTGAAGGCTCAAAAGGTAAAGTATTTCGTAGAGGTAGAGGACACGGTTCTGGTAATGGTAAAACTGCAGGTAGAGGACATAAAGGGCAAAACGCACGTTCTGGCGGCGGTGTAAGACCAGGATTTGAAGGTGGTCAAATGCCTCTTTACAGAAGAATACCTAAAAGAGGTTTCCATTGCAGAAACCATAAAGAAATCGTTGCTATTAACGTAAATCTTTTAAACGTTTTTGAAGATGGAGCTACTATTGATATTGATGCTCTTAAATCAAAAGGGTTAGTAAGTAACCCTAGAGATGGTGTTAAAATTCTTGGTAATGGAGAATTAACTATTAAAAATATAACTGTTAAAGTAAATTTATTTAGCAAAACAGCTATTGAAAAAATTGAAGCAGCGGGCGGAAAAGCTGAGGTGATTTAATGTTTTCAACCTTTAGAAATGCTTGGAAAGTACCTGATTTGCGTAAAAGAATAATATTTATGATTCTTATGACTTTAGTTATAAGAATAGGTACTAAAATAACAGTTCCAGGTATTAATATTGCAGACTTAAGTACAAACAGTAACAATACATTATATAATATTATTACTGGTGGTGCTTTTGGAACAATTTTTGCTTTAGGTATAGGGCCATACATTACTTCATCGATTATTATGCAACTTTTAACAGTTGCTATACCTAAACTTGAACAGCTTAATAAAGAAGGCGAGCAAGGAAGAAAAATAATTAATAAATATACTCGTGTATTAGCTGTTGTATTAGCTTTTATGCAAGCTACAGGACAAATATTATCTTTAAAAGGTGCTTTTGTTTATCAAAATGCTTGGGTATATTTTGTTGCTGCATTATCTATGGTAGCAGGTACTATATTGGTTATGTGGCTTGGTGAAAGATTAACTGAAAAAGGCATTGGCAATGGTACATCTTTTATTATCTTTGCTAATATATTAGCTAGCTTACCAAATACTGTTAAAACTATTTATGTAGATACAGTAGGTGGTGGGACAGCAGCATATATAAAAGCAGCTATAATAATTGTTTTATTCATTCTTCTTATAGCTTTTGTTATACTTGTTCAAGATGGTGAAAGAAGAATTCCTGTACAATATTCTAAAAAAATGGTTGGTAGAAAAATGTATGGTGGACAATCTACTTTTATACCTATTAAGGTTAATATTGCAGGTGTTATGTCTATCATTTTTGCAATATCTATATTGCAGTTTCCACAAACTATTGCACAGCTTTGGCAAACACCACCAAACTGGCTACAAGAAGTTGTACGTATTTTAAATATAACTAACCCTATAGGTGCTATATTATATATTATACTGATTTTTTGTTTTACATCTTTCTATACATCATTTTCTTTTAACCCTATTGAGGTTGCAGAAAATATGAAGAAGAATGGTGGATTTATACCTGGTATTAGACCAGGAAAGCCTACTTCTGATTTTATACAAAATGTTGTAAATAAAATCTCTTTAATAGGAGCTTGTTTCTATGCTGTTATAGCTATAGTACCAGTATTATTTGAATGGATATTCAAAGTAAATGTTGGGTTTGGAGGAACAACACTCCTTATTATAACAGGTGTTGCATTAGAGATTGTTAAACAGCTTGATTCTCAACTTTTAATGAGAAATTATAAAGGATTTTTAGGTTAAAAATTTGGTGATTCGAGGGAGTGCTTAGCACTTTCTCTATATTAACCAAATATACAAACGTTATTTTGAAAGAAGGGTAAATATGAAACTTGTACTTATAGGAAGCCCTGGTGCTGGTAAAGGTACGCAGGCTAAAGTTTTATCAAAGCATTTTGATATAGCACACATTTCTACTGGCGATTTATTAAGAGAAGAAATTAATCTTAAAACAGAACTTGGCTTAAAGATTATAGATATAATGAACGCTGGAGAGCTTGTTTCTGATGAGATTGTAGAGGCACTTCTTTCTAACAGAATCAAAAAAGACGATTGCAAAAATGGATTTATATTAGATGGATATCCTCGTAATGTAGAACAAGCAGAAGGCTTGCCATCTATTGTTGGAGAGATTGACAAAGTTGTTTTAATAAGTGTTGAAGATGACCTTATTATCGAACGTATGGTTGGTAGACGTGGTTGTCCTAAATGTGGGCAAATGTATCACATAAAATATAATCCACCTAAAGAAGATGGCATTTGTAGTGAATGTGGCACTGCACTTGTTCAACGTAAAGATGATAACGAAGAAACTGTTAAAAACAGACTTTCTGTTTACCATACATCTACATCACCTATAATTGATTATTATAAAAACAAAGGACTCCTTTTAGAGATAAACGGTGTTGGTAACATTGATGATATAAGTAAGCAATTAATAGATGCTTTAGAAGGGGCTAAATAATGTCTATTACAATAAAAAATGATAAGCATATAGATTTTATGAGAGAAGCAGGCAAAATAAATGCACAAGTTTTACAACTTATGGAAACTTGTATTAAGCCTGGTATTTCTACAAAAGAGCTTGATAAAATAGCTTTTGATTTTATTAAATCTAAAGATGCAACGCCTTCTTTTAAAGGTTATGGTGGTTTTCCTGCTACTATATGTGCATCAGTTAATAATCAATTAATACATGGTATACCTTCAGATATTGCTCTTAAAGAAGGTGATATTATTAGTATAGATGTGGGAACTTATAAAAATGGGTTTCACGCAGATGCAGCCAGAACTTTTGCTGTTGGTAATGTATCCGATGAAGTTAAAAGGCTTATAGATGTTACTAAAGGCTCTTTCTTTGAGGGAATAAAATTTGCAAAAGTGGGATATTATCTATACGATATATCCGCTGCAGTACAAAAATATATTGAAGATAATGGTTTTTCAGTAGTTAGAGATTATGTAGGACACGGTATAGGTAAAAACCTACACGAAGACCCACAAATACCTAATTTTAGACCTTTTAATAAAAAAGGACCTAAGCTTGTAAAAGGTATGGCTTTAGCTATTGAGCCTATGGTAAATGCTGGAGCAAAAGATATAAAAGTGCTTCAAGATGGCTGGACAGTTGTTACAAAAGATGGTTCTTTATGTGCACACTATGAAAATACTGTTATTATTACAGAAAATGAACCAGAAATACTCACACTTTAAGATTTTTATATTGAGGTGAATTAGGTTGTATACCAAAGGTCAAGTTGTTTATTCTAAATGTGGACGTGATAAAAGACGACCTTTTATAATTTTTGGTCTTGATGACGAATTTTTATACTTGGTTGATGGTGAACTAAGAAAATTAGAAAAACCTAAGAAAAAAAAGAAAAAACATGTTCAAATTGTTAACAAAATAGATTATAATATAAAAAAGAAGCTTGATGAAAATCTTTATCTGTTAGATGCAGATATTAGAAAAGCATTAGAGCCTTTTAAAATTTAATTGTAATAGTATTAAGGAGGTTTTATACCTTGTCTAAAAACGATGTTATCGAAGTGGAAGGTACTGTCCTTGAAAAGCTTCCAAATGCTACTTTTAAAGTGGAGCTTGAAAACGGACATCAAATCCTAGCTCATATATCAGGTAAACTACGTATGAACTTTATTAGAATTATACCTGGAGATAAAGTTATGATAGAAATGTCTCCTTATGATTTAACTAAAGGTAGGATTACTTGGAGAGATAAATGATGAAAGGAGTTTAAAAAATGAAAGTTAGACCATCTGTTAAACCTATGTGTGAAAAATGCAGAATTATTAGAAGAAAAGGGGCTATCAGAGTTATCTGTGAAAACCCTAAACACAAACAAAAACAAGGTTAATATGGCATTTAAAGGTACGAGAACCTTTAAATACCAGTCAAACTGGGTACTGATACTTTAGATGCGGCTGTCTAAAGTATATTATATAAATGTTGATAGAAGAAAAATAAATAAAATTGTAAAGGTTAATAAACCTAATTTTCAGGAGGTGCAAGAATTAATGGCTCGTATTGCGGGTGTTGACTTACCAAGAGAAAAACGTATAGAAATTGGTCTTACTTATGTATATGGTATCGGACGTGCTAGCTCTAATAGAATATTAGCTGAAGCTGGTATTGACCCAAACACTAGAGTAAGAGATTTATCTGACGATGAAGTGGCTAAAATTCGTGAAGTAATTGATGCTACTCAAACTGTAGAAGGTGATTTAAGAAGAGAGATAGCTCTTAATATTAAACGCCTTGTTGAAATTGGATGCTACAGAGGTATCCGTCATAGAAAAGGTCTTCCAGTTAGAGGACAAAAAACTAAGACTAATGCTAGAACTAGAAAAGGTCCTAGAAGAACTGTTGCTAATAAGAAAAAATAATCTTTTGAAGGAGGTTTAGAGTTAAATGGCTAAAAAGACAGTAAAAAAATCTACAGGCCGTAGACGTCGCGACAGAAAAGTTGTTGAGCGTGGTCAAGCACACATTCAATCAACTTTTAATAATACAATTGTAACTATTACAGATGCTTCTGGTAATGCTCTTTCTTGGGCAAGTGCTGGTGAATTAGGGTTTAGAGGCTCTAGAAAATCTACTCCTTATGCTGCACAAATGGCTGCAGACAAAGCTGCTCTTGCTGCAAAAGATTATGGCTTAAAAACAGTTGAAGTTTTTGTAAAAGGCCCTGGTAGTGGTAGAGAAGCTGCTATTCGTGCTTTACAAGCAGCAGGTCTTGATGTAACTATGATTAAAGATGTTACTCCTGTACCACACAACGGTTGTAGACCACCAAAAAGAAGAAGAGTTTAATCATTACTATAAATTTAGGAGGTGCTATTAGAAATGGCTAGAGATATGGGTCCTGTTCTTAAAAGATGCAGATACCTTGGTATCGACCCTATTGTTCTTGGGGTTACTAAAAAAGCTAGTAAACGTAAAAGAACAATGAGAAAATTAAGCGAATACGGTATTCAATTAAAAGAAAAACAAAAAGTTAAATTTATATATGGTGTTTTAGAAAAACAATTTAGAAACTACTATAAAGTTGCAGATAATATGCACGGTATTACTGGTGAAAACCTTCTTATGCTTCTTGAACTTAGACTTGATAACGTAGTTTATAGATTAGGTCTTGGTCGTACTAGAAAAGAAGCTAGACAAATTGTTCGTCACAATTTAATCCGTGTAAACGGTAAAAAAGTTAATATCCCTTCTTATAGAGTTAAAGTTGGTGATGTTATCGAAGTTAAAGAAAACAAAAAAGACTTACAAAGATTTAAAGATGTACTTGAGGTTACAGGGTCAAGAGTTGTTCCTGCTTGGTTAACTGCAGATACAGAAAATCTTAAAGGTAGCGTGGTTACTATGCCTTCTAGAGACCAACTTGATTTACCTGTTAACGAAACACTTATCGTTGAGTTATATTCTAAATAACCTATTTTTTAATTATCTAGTATTTTTTGGGAAAATTTACTTCCTAAAAAATACTAGTAGTTTAAGATATTTATAAGGGAGGTTAAAATTAGTGTTAGGATTTGAAAAACCTCGCATTGAAATTGCTGAGATATCAGAAGATAAAAGATATGGCAAATTTATTGTTCAACCTTTAGAAAGAGGATATGGTACTACTCTTGGTAACTCTTTAAGAAGAATTCTTTTATCTACTTTACCAGGAGCTGCTGTTAGCAATATAAAAATTGATGGTGTTCCACACGAATTTAGCGTTATCCCAGGTGTTAAAGAAGATGTTACAGAAATTATATTAAACCTTAAAAATCTTGCTATTAAAAACAATAGTACTAGCAACGACCCTAAAGTTGCTTATATAGATTTTTCTGGCGAAGGTGAAATTAAGGCTAAAGATATAAAAGTAGATTCTGACATAGAAATTGTAAATCCAGATTTGCATATTGCTACTTTAAGTGGTGGTGCTGAAAGTAAAGTTTTTATGGAAATTACTATTACTAAAGGTAGAGGATATGTAGAAGCTTCTAAAAATAAAAAGCCAGACCAACCTATAAGAATGATTCCTGTTGATTCTTTATATACTCCTGTAGAAAGGGTAAACTTTATTGTAGAGGATACTCGTGTTGGTCAAATAACTGACTATGATAAACTTACTTTTGAAGTATGGACTAATGGTACTGTTAGCCCAGATGATGCTGTAAGTTTAGCTGCTAAAGTACTTAATGAACATTTAGCTTTATTTATTGATTTATCAGATAATGCTAAAAATACAGAAATTATGGTCGAAAAAGAAGAAGGCAAGAAAGAAAAGGTGCTTGAGCTTAGTATAGAAGAGCTTGACCTTTCTGTTCGTTCTTATAACTGTCTTAAACGTGCAGGTATTAACACAGTTGAAGACCTTGCAAATAAAACAGAAGATGATATGATGAAAGTACGTAATCTAGGACGTAAGTCTTTAGAAGAAGTTCTTGGAAAAATGGCAGAGCTTGGGCTTGCTTTAAGTCCTAGTGATGAATAATATATTATTTAAGGAGGATTAGTAATGGCTGGATACAGAAAACTTGGGCGTACATCAAGCCAACGTAAGGCGTTACTTCGTAATCAAGTAACTAACCTTTTATATCACGGCAAAATTAAAACTACTGAAGCCAAAGCTAAAGAAATTAGAAGAATAGCTGAAAAGTTAATAACTCTTGCTATTAAAGAAAAAGATAACTTTGAAGAAGTTACTGTTAAAGCTAAAGTAGCTAAAAAAGATGCTGAAGGTAAAAGAATTAAGGAAGTTGTAAATGGTAAAAAAGTTACTGTTTTTGATGAAGTTGATAAAACTATTAAAAAAGACCTTCCTTCAAGATTAAATGCTAGAAGAAAAATGCTTAGTGTACTTTACCCTGTAACAGAAGTACCTGCTGATGGTAGAAAGAAAAGAAGCAACACTAAAGTTGTTGATATGCCTAAAAAAATGTTTGAAGAAATTGCTCCAAAATATGTTGGTAGACCAGGTGGTTATACTCGTATTGTAAAACTTGGTGCTAGACGTGGTGATGGTGCAGAAGAAGTTATTATAGAACTTATTTAATCAATTTTTTGAATACTTTATATTCAAAAACAGGTACTCCTAAAATTTATGTAATTAAAATTTAATACAAAAAACGTATATAAATTTTAATTACATTCATTAAGTTGTACCTTAATTGTAATAATCAATAAAAAGCTGAAGATTTTATCTTCGGCTTTTTTATATGTATAGATATAGTACAGATTGTGGATAAAATAATATAAAAGTAAATATTTAATATTTGTTAAAAAATGAGATAATCTATTAAGTATTATATAAAGATAAATAAAAAATGCAATATAAAAATTTTTATATGGACAATAAAATTTACAAAAAGTTGACATATACAAGTGTATTTTATATAATTAATATAGCAAAAAAATTATGGAGGAATATATGAAAAATTTAGGTGTAAATGAAATTAGAAAAAAATATTTAGACTTTTTTCAAGAAAAAGGGCATTTAAAAATGAATAGTTTTTCTTTAGTGCCACAAAATGACAAAAGTTTGTTACTTATAAATTCTGGTATGGCTCCTTTAAAGCCATATTTTACAGGGCAACAAATACCACCAAATAAAAGGGTTACAACTTGTCAAAAATGTATTAGAACAGGAGATATAGAAAATGTAGGTAAAACAGCAAGACACGGTACATTTTTTGAAATGCTTGGAAATTTCTCTTTTGGAGATTATTTTAAGGAGGAGGCTATCCCTTGGGCTTGGGAGTTTTTTACAAAGGTACTACAATTACCAGAGGATAGGCTTTATGTATCTGTATACCAAGATGACGATGAGGCATTTGAAATATGGAATAAAAAGGTTGGAATACCAGAAAAGAAAATAGTACGTCTTGGTAAAGAAGATAATTTTTGGGAGCACGGCACAGGACCTTGTGGACCTTGCTCTGAAATATATTTTGACAAGGGTGAGCAATATGGTTGTGATAATCCTAATTGTTATGTAGGTTGTGACTGTGATAGGTATATGGAAATATGGAATTTAGTTTTTACACAGTTTAACAGAGAAGAAGATGGAACATATTCTAACCTCGATAATCCTAATATAGATACAGGTATGGGGCTTGAGAGAATAGCTACTGTTATGCAGGGAGTAAACTCTATATTTGATGTAGATACAATAAAAGCTATTAGAGATAAAGTTTGTGAATTGTCTAATACTAAATATGGAGCAGATAAGAAAAAAGATATATCTATAAGGGTTATAACAGACCATATTAGGTC
Organism: uncultured Tyzzerella sp.; assembly: GCF_963558545.1. Classification (NCBI taxonomy): domain Bacteria; kingdom Bacillati; phylum Bacillota; class Clostridia; order Lachnospirales; family Lachnospiraceae; genus Tyzzerella; species uncultured Tyzzerella sp. The sequence goes on from NZ_CAUWHO010000007.1 coordinate 59,452, forward strand.
AGTTACATTTATGACAGCAGATGGTGTTTTACCTTCTAATGAGGGTCGTGGCTACGTTCTTAGACGTCTTTTAAGACGTGCTGCAAGACACGGTAAAATATTAGGGATAAATGATTTATTTTTAACAGATTTAAGCAAAATAGTTATAGAAACATCTAAAGATGCTTATCCAGAGCTAGAAGAAAAGAAAGACTATATTAATAAGATTTTAACAGTAGAAGAAGAAAGATTTTATGCTACAATAGATACAGGTATGGAGCTTTTAAAACAAAAGATAGATGAGTTAAAATCTAATAATAACAATAAATTAAAAGGTGAAGATGCATTTAAGCTTTATGACACTTATGGTTTTCCTTTTGACCTTATGAAAGAAATATTAGAAGAAGTAAATATGACAATAGACGAAGATGGTTTCTTAAAAGAAATGGAAAACCAAAAAAACAAAGCACGTTCTGCTAGAGAAGAAGACACTTATATGGGAGCAGAAGAAACTATATTCCATAAATTAGACCCAGCTATGAAAAGCGAATTTTTGGGATATGATAATGATAACCTTAAAGATAGTAAAGTTTTAGCTATTGTGTGTGAAGATGCTATTGTAGATAGTGCTAAAGAAGGAGATAAAGTAGTAATAGTTGTTGATAAAACACCTTTTTATGCAGAAATGGGTGGACAAGTTGGAGATAAAGGAACTATTGAAAATGGTAATGTTTTAATAGAAGTAAATGACTGTACAAACTTTGGTGGAAATAAAATTTTACATTTTGGTGTTGTTAAAAAGGGTCAAATAAAAGTAAATGATAGTGTTATATTAAAAATAGACGAAGAAGAAAGACTTTCTATTACTAGAAATCATACTGCAACTCATATTTTACACAAAGCACTAAAAGAAATTTTAGGTAATCATATAGAACAAGCAGGTTCTTTAGTATCTAAAAGTCGTTTACGTTTTGACTTTACTCATTTTGAGGCATTAACAAAAGAAGATTTATACAAAATAGAAAAAGCTGTTAATACACATATTTTAAAAGGACTTGATGTATGTATTAAAGAAACAGATATAGAAACAGCTAAAAAAGAAGGGGCAACAGCCCTTTTTGGAGAAAAATATGGAGATGTTGTTAGAGTTATAAATATTGGTGGGTATTCTATTGAGCTTTGTGGTGGTACACATCTTAAAAACTCTGCTCAAATAGGTAGCTTTAAGATAGTTTCTGAAAGTGGTGTTGCTGCTGGTGTTAGACGTATAGAAGCAGTAACAGGCTTTGGAGCTTTAGATTTTTATGAAGAAAGAGAAAATACAATACTTAATATTTGTGAAAACTTAAAAGCTAACCCTAAAAATGTTGTAGCTAAATCTTTATCTATAACAGAAGAAAATAAAAAGCTTTTAAAAGAAATAGAAAGTTTAAAATCTAAATTATCATCTGGACTTTTAGATGAAATATTAAACCAAAAAGAAACTATAAATGGTATAGATATTTTAGTTTGTAAAGTTTCTAATATGGATATGGATACCCTTAGAAATATGGGGGATAAAATAAAAGAAAAGCTATCAGACTATGCTATACTTTTAGCTAGTGATAATGATGGAAAAGTTAACTTTATATCTATGTGTAGCGATAGTGCTATAAAAGCTAATGTTAAAGCTGGAGATATAGTTAAAAAGGCTGCTACTATTTGTGGTGGTGGTGGTGGTGGCCGTCCTAATATGGCTCAAGCAGGCGGTAAAGACCCATCTAAAATAGATGAAGCTATAAAATGTACTTTAGATTTTATAAAAGATGTTATATAATTTGGGGGAAAATAAAATGAAAAAATTAATTTTAGCTATATTAATAATTTTATCTATTGCATTGGTAGGGTGTGGTAAAGAAGATACTACAAGCCCTGTAGATAATATGACAGAAGAAGAAAAAATAGAGCTATTTAACCTTATGCAAGAAAATATTGTTGGAGAATATGAAAGCGAAGATGGTAAAATTTTTCAAGTTACTCCAGAAGGTAAATTCTTATATGAGGGTTCTTCTGGATTAGTTTCTTTAAAATATAATCTTGTAGATTCATCTAATGTAGAAGTTATTGGTGCAGATGGTAAAACTAAAACAGAAAAAATTTATTTTGAAGATATGGGAGATAAATTTAAATTAGAGTATGGAAAAGAAACATATTATAGAAATAAATAAATATTTTTATGTGTAGAGTATCAAAATTAATATGTAGATAGTTATAATTAATAGCCACTTCTTATATAGAGGTGGCTAAAATTAAATAAAGTTTGGAGAGATTAATATCAATAATACAGAAAATAATAAAACATTAGCATTTAAAACAAAGGAAATTATAAATAAATATGATTTTGCCTTTAAGAAAAATTTTGGGCAAAACTTTTTAATAGACCAACTTGTTTTAGACAAAATAGTATCATCTGCCAATATATCTGATAAAGACATAGTTATAGAGGTAGGACCTGGTATAGGTACACTTACAGCTTGCCTTGCAAAAAACGCAAAAAAAGTTATAGCTGTGGAGATAGATAAAACTCTTATACCTATTTTACAAGACACATTATCTAATTTTGATAATATTGAAATTATAAATGAAGATATTTTAAAAGTAGACATAAAAAAGATAGCAGAAAAAAATAAGGGGTATAATATAAAGGTTGTAGCAAATTTACCTTATTATATTACAACTCCTATAATAATGAATATATTAGAAAATAGATTACCTATAGATAGTATAACTGTTATGATACAAAAAGAGGTTGCTTATAGAATGGAGGCAACACCAGGTACTAAAGATTATGGCTCTTTATCTGTTATAGTTCAATATTTCTGTGAGCCTTATTTAGTGGCTAATGTACCTAGAAATTGCTTTATGCCAAGGCCTAATGTAGATTCTGCTGTTATAAGGCTTACTACGTTGGATACTCCCCCTGTAGATGTAGATAATTTAGAGTTATTTTACTATGTTATAAAAGTTGCATTTTCTCAAAGAAGGAAAACTCTTTTAAATTGTATATTTAATGCAGAAAATTTTAAATTTGATAAAGAAAAAATAGCAAAAATTTTAGAAGAAGCAGGGTTTGATGTAAACATTAGAGGAGAGCGTCTTACAATAGAAGATTTTGCCAATCTTACAAAAGTAATAGAAAAGTATTTATAATAATGTAAATAAATGTAGCTATTTTTGTACAAGAATATAGCATTAATTAATATTTTCTTTCATATAATATTAATGTGCCAAAGATTAAATATATGGGAGGAGATATTATGAAAAACTTTTTTTATTTAACTTTATCGGTTATAGGCTGTTATCAGTTAGGATACCTTATAGGTAAAATTATATTTTAGGTTGTAATAAAAAGCTAGATTTCTTTACACAAGGGTTAAAGCCCTTTGAAATCTAGCTTTTTGCATAATTTAATGTAATTAAAAATTTTGCACTATATAAATAGGATATAAAAATTAAAAAATTTGCTTTAATATTACTTTGTCTAAAGTCTAAAATAGGAGATTAAAACTCCTATTTTTTGTATATTTATATAAATTTAGAAATATTTATTTTAGATACAAAGTATATAAAAAATTGATTTATACAAATTATTCTTCTCCACTTAATTTAAAGGCAATAAAAAATCCTATTATTGCCATTATAACAGCTAATATAATACTTAAAATAGGTATATTACCATTATAGCTACTATATGTCATATTATCTTTAAATATAGAGAATATAGAGCCAAATATAAGCCCTAAAATAGAAAAATACGTTACAGAAAAAGCCTTTTCTAATAAAAATGCTATAAGTTTTGATATAAGGATAATACCTAGAACTATACCAATACCACCAACTAAAATTGTAATAAATGAACTAGAAGATACTATGTATTTTACACCTTCTAAGAAGCTATTTTTAGACATAAGGCTAATACCATCAATAACAGTAGGCACAAGCTTGCTAATAGATGTTAATATAACATTATATACACCAAGAAGTACCATAACAAAAGAGCCACTTATACCAGGTACAACCATAGCAGCACTAGCTATCATACAATATATAAATATTTTTATAAGCCAAGGGATAGTTATAATAATATCTGTAGAAGACGATGTAGGCTCTTTCATAAAAGATATAATAACAACTATGCTAAAACTTATTAAGCTAGCTAGATAATAAATAGGTTTAACTGGCTTTTTCTTTGCGTGCCTAATAATAAGGGGAATACTTCCAACAACTAACCCTACAAAAAACATACTAGTAGGCAAAGATTCTTTTGCTAAGCAAATTTCTATTATCTTGCTAAAGATTAATATACCAACTCCAGCTCCTAAAAATAATGGGACTAAAAATTTTATATGTTTTTTAGGTTGTTTAAAAAAGTTGTTTATAGCATCTATCATTTGGTCAAAAATCCTAAGAACGACAGCTATTGTACCACCACTAACACCAGGGATAATATTTGCTACACCAACAAATATACCCTTTAAAAATAAATTTAAAAATTTATTCATTTTTTATCTCCTTAAAAATATTTTTTATAAATATTATACGTTATTTATATTATATATGTTTTATAAAAAAAATCAATATTTACATAAATTATCTATTTGTTCTAAAATTTTATTTATAGAGTTATTTAAATAAGATTTATTCATAGCATTAATATAGTCTGTTTTTTGATTATATAGACTATAAATATTTTCTTTTAAGCTATCTTTAGATAAATCTTCTTCGTATAAAACAGTACTAAATCCCTGTTTTTTAAAAGAATTGGCATTTAATATTTGGTCTCCTCTACTTGCATTTTTAGAAAGAGGTATTAAAAGGTTAGGTTTTTTTAATGCCAAAATTTCACATATTGCATTAGAGCCTGCCCTAGATATTATTAAATCGCTAACAGCTAAAAGGTGTTTTAGCTCATCTTTTGCATATTCTAATTGATAATAGCCTTGTACATTAATGTTATTATCTAAGTTATTTTTACCACATAAATGTATTATATTAAAATCTTTTAAAAGATTGTCTAAGCATTGTCTTAATACCATATTTATTTTTACAGAGCCTAAAGAGCCTCCCATAATTAAAATAATAGGCTTAGTATCTTTAAAATTGCATAGCTTATAGCCTTTTTCTTTAGAGCCTTTAAAAAGCTCTTCTCTTATAGGTGTTCCTGTTAATATAGCTTTATCTTTTGGTATATTTTGTAACGCCTCTGGAAAGGTTGCACAAACTTTTTTAGAAAAAGGTATGGATAGTTTATTAGCTAGCCCAGGAGATATATCAGATTCGTGTATTATAACAGGTACTTTATTAAAATATCCACCTATAACAACAGGAACGCTAACAAATCCACCTTTAGAAAATATAATATTTGGTTTAATTTTTTTTATTATAGATGTTGCATCAGATATACCTTTTACAACCCTAAAACTATCTGTTATGTTTTTAAAATCTAAATATCTTCTAAGTTTACCTGTAGATATTTCATAGTAATCTATACCTAAAGGTTTTATTAAATTTTTTTCTATACCTTCTTTACTACCTATATAGCTTATATGGTATCCTTTTTCTTTTAAAAATGGAATAAGTGCAACATTAGGATTAACGTGTCCAGCAGTGCCACCTCCAGTTAAAACTATTTTTTTCAAAAAATCACCTCATATTAATTTATATTTGTAATTATATTATAATTTTCTTGTTTTTCATATTCTATACTAATATTATCATTTAATTGGTAGTTTAGTATATTTAAATTATTTTTAATAGGTATACCAAAATATTTAGTATTATTATCAATTTTTATAAATATATGGCTATTGCCATCTATAACAATTTCTTTTAAATACATTATTTTGCCATTAATATTTTGTTTATCTTTATTTTTGTTTAATTCTATATTACTTTTAGATAGTAAGTCTACATAGTTATTTTCACATTCGGACACAGTATCTCCTATTGCTACAATTTGATATTTCTCTATATTAACCATAGCATATTTTTTAACAAGGCCTGCCTCGTCTTTTAAGGCTATAAAATAAGTTGGTTGGTCTGATATGTTAAGAAGGAGAGGGAAAGTTGCCTTATATCCTAAATGTTGTACTTGTCCTTCGGCAGATGCCATTGCAGAGGTTTCTTGAGCACCAGATATAGTGTAGTATTTAGACTCACCAGTACGTTTGTTCATAAGTACAAAACCAACATTAGACCTATCACCACTAACAGATGTTACACCTGTATATACATAAACATCATCATTTAAAGCTATATAGTTGTAACCTTCAGTTGTTTTTAGGCAACCTTTTTGCCCTAGTATACTATTAAAATATCCATTTTTTAGCATACCATAATAATTATAATAAGATATTAAAAGCTCAGCAGAATAAACAGAGTCTACCCACATAGGTACATCTTCTATATTATACTCTGAAAGCTCGCCTGTTATAGCATTTAATAATACAACCTTTTTTATAACTGGTCCTCCAAATAGACCAATAGAATATGTTTTAACAGGGCATATCCAATAAGGAGTGCCGTTATCATCTATTTCAAAGCTTATATTATCAAACATATATGTTGGATAATTAAACCTAAGATGGCGTTTAACATTTCTATTTAATGGTTCGGAAAAGGAATATTTTATACCATCATCAAGATTTACTAACTGTGTTTCTTGTGTTGTCATATCTATCATCATATAGGCTGGTATACCATTTTTTCTATTTATAAGCCATTTAAAAATATTTCCATAGTCTAGGGGAGTAACTCTTGTAGGTTTAGATTTGTAGTTTATTTGAGTGTAAAGGTTATTAACTTCAAATTGAGAAACCATATCTACTATACTACCCATTTTTCTAGAACCTAAATTGATAGCAGTATCTTTATCCAAAATAGGTATTTCATCATAAGATATTTCTTTTATATCTGTTTTAAAATTACCATTTTTAATATTTATTAAAGATTGATATTTTTTTGCATTTACAATAGGAGATGAGAGTATGCTACCTAATAAGTATATAGATATAAGAAATACATTTAAAAATACAATACTTTTAATAATTTTTTTGTTAGCTGTTTTAAACTTTATAAGTTTATACCCACCAGCACCTAAAAATAATAACATTATAACAAAAATCCATAAATCAGAAGAATGGATATTTATTACTGGTAAGTAAATGTAATAAAATAAAAATAATAAAAATATAAAAATTAAAAAAGCTAAAACTTTAAAAATAGTTTTTTTCAATTTAATCACGTCCTTTACATATGTATATGATAATAGTAGCTAATTTAATAGTATTTGTCAAATTAAAATAATGTTAATATTGGGTTATAATTTACTTAAAATTTAAGTGTAAAAATAATTTTAAAATTTTTTAAAAAAAGTATTGACATTTATTTATATATATATTATAATTTATTTTGTCGTTAGCAGTAAACGCTAAGGCCCAATAGCTCAGTTGGTTAGAGCGCTGGCCTGTCACGCCAGAGGTCGAGGGTTCGAGCCCCTTTTGGGTCGCTTATATGGGAGCATAGCTCAGCTGGGAGAGCACTTGCCTTACAAGCAAGGGGTCACAGGTTCGAGCCCTGTTGTTCCCATACTTTGCCCGAGTGGCGGAACTGGCAGACGCACAGGACTTAAAATCCTGCGGGAGTTAAATCCCGTACCGGTTCGATTCCGGTCTCGGGCAGTATTTATAAACCACCTTAAAGGTGGTTTTTTTATTAAATATAATTAAGATGTTGTTTAAATTGGTTGTATAATGTATTTAGTGGCAGTGAAAAAAATCACTAAAGCTAAATATTATACAACTTTTTTTGTTTGTGCAATTTTTTAGGAGGGGAAATATGAATAAATTAAAAATAACACCTGAAATAGTGAAAAAAGAAAATAAAACAGAAGTTATACTTTATCTAGAAAATGATTATATGTGATGTCTTTATTGTAATAATAAAGAAATTGGTTTAAATGGTTATCAATAATGTGATTTATCTTTATTAGGGATTATAGAATTCTTAAATGTAGATATTTTAACATTGAAAAGAAAAGATATACCTTCAGAAAATGTAAAGCTAACTTTTCTTTTCAAGCACAAGGAAGATTGAAAATATATTAGTTGACAATACTGAAATTGGAAGTATATATTTATCTTCAAAATATAAAATACCAATGGAACAAATAAAATTATGTAAGCTAGTGGAACATACTTTAAATTAAAATAATTGTGGGTAAGAAATATTATCAAATATAGGTGTAAATATGAATACGATTAGATTGATTGGAAGATTAGTAAAAGAACCTGTTATTTCCGAGATAAATGTATAGTGAAATATAAAGAAAATAGCAAATATATAGACTATATATGTTGTTCTGTTATTGATAAAGGTGCAGAATGGATAGAAAAATATATAAAAAAGGCATAAGGATAGGCATAGTAGGTTCATTAAGCATACAAAATTATGAAGTTGATAATAATATGAACTATAAAGTAGAAATAGTGGTATATGGTGTATTATAAATTTAAAATACATAAAAATGAATTATAGGTATGAAGATGAATTTATTAATGATAAAGGTAATTTTAAAGCTTCAGTATATAATAGTAAGTCTCTAATAAAAATAAAAAATTAAACCAATACAAATGCCTTATGTAGATATAAATTAATTTAAAAATAACACAGAATATTTCACAAAATATGAATGGATAGATATATTGTTAAGAGCTATGAGTAGTTTATTGATATAATAGGACTAGTTAAAAAAGATTTATAAATCAAGGTTTTTAAGTCCTATTTTTATTAATTTAATAAGATTATTTATTCTTTAATTATTTTTATCTTTAAATTTAAATAAGCTTTTATAGTCTAGTATAACATATCTATACATTATATAGAAAATTTACAAAATATATAAAAACAAAACAGAAAATTTACAAAAATAAAATAGAATATTTACAAAAATTTGATAGAGAGAGAAAAAAAATAAAATTATAATTAGTATGATGATTTAAATTTAAACAGAAATATTACTTTGGAGGAGTTTATGGCAAATATAGTACTTAAAAATATATGTAAGGAGTATAGTAAGAATCAGCCTATTATAAAGGACCTTAATTTAGAAATAGAAGATGGTAGCTTTACAGTTCTTTTAGGAGCTTCTGGTTGTGGAAAATCAACTATACTTAGAATGGTTGCAGGCTTAGAAAAAGAAACATATGGTAATATCTATATAGGAGATAAAGATATGAAAGATGTAGAGCCTGGAGATAGAAATATAGCCATGGTATTTCAAAATTATGCATTATATCCAACAATGACTGTTAGAGGGAATATAGAATTTGGGCTTAAAAATATGAAAGTTCCAAAACAAGAAAGAGAAGAAAAAATAATGGAAGCAGTTAAAATAGTAGGGCTACAAGATTTTATAGATAGAAAGCCTCAAAATTTATCAGGAGGACAAAGACAGAGAGTAGCACTTGCTAGAGCTATTGTAAAAGACCCAAAAGTATTTTTAATGGACGAGCCATTATCTAATTTAGATGCTAAATTAAGAACTCAAATTAGAACAGACCTTATAGAGCTATACCAAAAACTAAAAACTACATTTTTATATGTAACACATGACCAAGTAGAAGCAATGTCTATGGCTACAAAAATAGTATTATTATATAAGGGAGAAGTACAACAAATAGGTACTCCTATGGAGATTTATGAAAAACCTAAAAATGTTTATACAGCTAAATTTATAGGCTCTCCTCCTATGAATATTATTAAAAAAGAAAAGCTTGATATAGCAATTAAAAATATACCACAAGAAGCAGCTTTTATAGGATTTAGACCAGAAAAAGCACTTTTAGAGGAAGATGAAAACTGTTTAAGGTTAGATGGTGAGATTATAACAAAAGAGTTATTAGGAGATCAAATATTATATAAAATAGCAACAGATTGTGGGAATATAAATGTTAAAACATTTAATAAGACTGCTATAAATGAAAAAAGGTGCGTAGTTTTTATAAAAAATGAAGATTTACATTTTTTTGATGTAAATGAAATGAGAATAGAAAATTAGAAAGGGAAGTTACTATATGGATAATCTGAAAAGTATATCTACATTAAAAGTAAAAGAAAAAGGTGAAAAAAATACGACTTCTTATGGAGATTATGTTAAAAATGTTATGAGTAAAGGTATTTTAAAAAAGTTAATTCCATATTTAATGATAACACCAGCTATTATAATTTTAGGTATGTTTGTAATATATCCAATATTTTATATGGTTTATTTAAGCTTTTTTGAATGGGATTTGATGCAAGATAAAGCTTTTGTTGGATTTGATAATTTTATTATTCTTTTTAAGGATGAAACATTTTGGCAAGTAAGTATAAATTCTTTTAAATATGTGTTTTTAACAGTATCATTATCATTAGTTATATCTATTTTATTAGCACTATATTTAAAAAAAGATACAAGAATAAATAGAGCCTTACAAAGCATAAGTTTTTTTCCTTATATTATATCATTAGTATCTATATCATTTATATGGATGTGGCTTATGGACTCAGATTATGGGTTATTAAACTTTTTTTTACAGTTATTTGGTATTAATGGTATAGGTTGGTTAGATAATCCAAAATATGCTTTAAATTCTCTTATACTAATAGCTATTTGGAAGAGCATTGGTTATAATACAATAATTATTATATCGGCTATGAAAGCAGTTCCTAGTTATTTATATGAGGCAGCAAAACTAGATAAGTCATCAGAAACTTCAACATTCTTTAAAATAACATTACCTATGATATCTCCAACTTTATTTTTTATAACTCTTATGAATATAATAGGGTCTTTTAAAGTTTTTGAACCAGTAAATCTTATTACACAAGGAGGACCAATGAACTCTACAAATACATTTGTTAATATGATTTATGAAAATGGCTTTAAGTTTTATAAAATAGGATATGCTTCTGCAATAGGTGTAATACTAATGCTTATACTAGGTATTTGTACTTTAGTATACTTTAAAAACTTAGATAAAAGAGTTCATTATCGTTAGGAGGAATAATATTGAAATATTTAAAGATTATATTAAAAACAATAATAAATATATTAATATTTTTAGTATTTTTTATACCTTTTTATTGGATGATATTAACATCTTTAAAAACATTAGGCCAAACATTAAAAATGCCACCTTCATTTTTTGTATCAGAGCCTCAATTTAACAATTTTGTACAAGTATTTAAAAATATACCATTTATGAATATGTTAAAAAATAGTGTAATAGTTACCGTTAGTGTAATTTTATGTCAATTAATAACAGTAATACCTGCAGCATATGCTTTTGCTAGATTTAGATTTAAAGGAAAAAATATTTTATTTGCTATAACATTATTAACTATGATGATACCAGCACAGCTTATATTTTTGCCAGTATTTTTATTATTTAGTAAGTTAAATCTTATAAATAGTTACATATCTTTAATATTACCATCTGCTTGTAGTGCTTTCTCTATATTTATGCTTAGACAAAATTTTAAACAAGTTCCAGAAGAACTTTTAGAAGCAGCGAGATTAGATAAAGCTAATGAATGGAAAATATTGACTAAAATTATGTTGCCAATAGCAAAACCTACAGTAGTAACTATGTTATTATTAACATTTATTAATAGTTGGAATGATTACTTTTGGCCATTAGTTTTAACTACTAATAATGATGTAAGACCTTTAACTGTTGGTATATCTAGCCTTAGACAAGTAGAAGGAGGAATAAGTTATCAAATATTAATGGCAGGAAATGTACTTTTAGTAGTACCAATAATAGTTGTATTTTTACTAGCACAAAAACATATTATTAAAGCATTTACCTATATGGGTGAAAAATAGGAGGAACTTATGAAAAAATTATTATCTATATTATTATGTGGAGCTTTATTGTTAACAGGTTGTGGAACATCTAATAATGAAAATACAATGGGACAATTACCTATAGACAGTAGCAATGATGTTACAAAAATTAAATTTTGGTATGCATATACAGATAAAATACAAGAGAATAATGAAAATATGGTTAAAAAATTTAATGATACTGTTGGAAAAGAAAAGGGGATAGAAGTTATAGCAGAATATCAAGGAGCTTATGATGATGTACACCAAAAATTACAAGCAGCTCATATATCAGGAGAAGTTCCAGCAATTAGTGTTATGGAAATAGCATCTATTGAAACATTTGCTAATAATGGGTTAATTACTCCTTTAGATGAATATATACAAAAGGACAATGTTAATATATCAGATTTTTATGAAGGTTTATTAGAAAATTGTGTTGTAAATGATAATTTTTATGGTTTGCCATATTTAAGAAGTACACCTATACTGTATTTAAATACTACTTTATTAAATGAAGCAGGGCTTAATCCAGAAGGACCAAAAACTTGGGAAGAATTAGAAACTTATGCAAGAACAATTAAAGAAAAAACAGGAAAATATGGAATTTCTATGTATTCTTATGAGTGGGTATTAGAAGGGTTCTTTTTACAACATGGTACATCTATTTTAAGTGAAGATAGAAAAACTACAAATTTAAATACTGATGAAGGTAAAAAAATATTTACATTTTTCCAAAATTTAGCTAAAGATAATATTATAAGAACACATTCTGGAGGAGATTCATCTAAAGTTTCAGCAGATATATTAAACCAAAATGCAGCAATGTGGTTTGCATCAACAGCTGATTTAACTAAAAATTTACAAATTGCAGAAGAAAATAACTTTGAAATAAATACAGCATTTTTACCAAAAGCTAAAGAATATGGTGTTCCTACAGGTGGTTGTAATTTAGTTATAACAAGTAAAGCTAGTGATAAAGAAAAGGAAGCAGCTTGGGAATTTATTAAGTGGATAACTAGCCCAGAACAAGCAGCAATATCAACTGTTACAACAGGATATGTACCAACATCTAAAGCAGTGGTAGAAACAGAAGAAATACAAAATTTATTTAAAGAAAGACCACAATTTAAAGTTGCCTTAGACCAATTAGAAAGTTATGGACATGGTAGACCAATGAACAAAGAATATATTGAAGCAAAAAAAGAATTAACAAATGTTATGGATGCAGTATTTGTTAATTTAAAAGATGTAAATGAAATATTAAAAACTTATCAAGAAAAAATAGATAATATATTACAAGGTAAATAAGGAGATTTATTATGGATAATAAATTAGTAGTATTGTCATTAGATGCTTTACAAACAAATGATTTAGATATTTTATTTAATATGCCTAATTTTAGTAAATTAAAGGAAAAGGCTGCAATAGTAGAAAATTTAGAAGAAATATATCCTACATTGACATATCCTATTCATGTAACAATGGTAACAGGTGTTACACCTGATAAACACGGTATTTTTCATAATCAAAAATCTGATATATCCCCAAAAGACCATGATTGGAGTTTAATGGGTTCAAACTGGTATTGGCATAAAGAAAATATTAAGACACAAACTATAGTAGATGCTGTTTACAATAGCAATAAAACTGTTTCAACAGTTTGTTGGCCAGTTACAGCAGGCGATAAAAGAGGAATTAATGTACCAGAAATATGGCCAGAAAGAGGTCATAATGAACAGGCAGAAGAATTATTTAAAAGTGCATCTTCTGATGTTGCTTTTGAAAGATATTTTGATAGCTACATATCCAAATTTGATTGGAAAAATAATAATGATTTAGTTAGATTTACACCAGAAATAGCACTTGATATTTTAAAAAATGATAAACCTGATTTACTATTATGTCATATTATATGGTTAGACCATATAAGACATACTTATGGTGTTGAAGGTGATGAGGTAAAGGATTCCCTAAGGCAATTAGATGTATTAATAGGGAGATTTATACAAGCAACTAAAGATGCAGGAACATATGATAATACTAATTTTGTTATATTAGGAGACCACGGACAAATAGATATACAACGTATATTTGATTTAAATACATTGTTTGTAGAAAATGGACTTATAGAATTAGATGAAAATCAAAATCCAAAGGATTATACAGCATATAGCTTTTCAGCAGGATTTTCTACTCAAGTAATATTAAAAAATCCAGATAATAAAGAAGATTTAGAAAAAGTATATAAAGTTTTAAGTGAAATTAAAGAAAAATATCCAAAATGTATAGAAAGAATATATACTAAAGAAGAAGCTTTAGAAGAAGAAAATCTTAGTGGTAACTTTTCATTTGTAATAGAGGGAACTTTAGGTACATACTTTGGTATAAAATATAAAGGTAAGACATTAATAGAAAAAGGTGAAGAAGGCTACTATGTATATAATGCAACTCATGGACACAGTACAAAAAAAGGAAACAAACCACCTCTTTTGGCTTTTGGCCCAGATATAAAAAGTAAAGTAGTTATAGAAAAAGCAAAAATGCTAGATGTTTGCCCAACTCTTGCAAGATTATCAAATGTAAAAATGGAAGGACTAATGGGTAAAGAGTTAGATATTTTTAAATAAGTTTAAGAGGTGTTTTAATTTGAGTGACATATTTGAAGGAATATATTTATTTAGTGATATAGATGGAACGTTAGGTAGAACAGAAATAGGTATACCTAAAAGAAATATAGAGGCCATTAAAAGATTTACAGATAAAGGGGGAACTTTTGGTGTTGCAACAGGAAGGTATTTGAGTGATTTAACAGATTTTATTAAGGAAGTACCTATAAACGGATATTCTCTAATAAATAATGGTGCAAGTATTTATAGTTTCTATGAAAATAAATTTTTATATAATAAGATGTTACCAGAAAAAAGCTTTGAATATTTTGAGAAACTAGCTAATGAAAATTTAGACTGGGGGCTTGTTGCAGTTAATAAAGAGGGGTATTTAAATGTAAATCATATAACAGATAGAATAAAATTTGATGTAAAATTTTCGACAGTTAATTTAGAAGATTTAGAAGGACCTTTTTATAAATTTTTATTTTTGGTAGATAAAAATAAAATCAAGAGTATTATAAAGTCCTTAAATGAAGATAAATATTTTGAAGGTGTATATTTTGTTCAATCTGGAGATAATTTATTTGAAATGGTGTTAAAAGGTGTTAGTAAAGGAGATGCTTTAAAATTATTTTGTAGTGAAAAGAATATAGATATAAAAAATACATTCTTTATAGGAGATAGTTTTAATGATGAGCAAATAATGAGTACAGCAGGTATAAGTGCATGTACTGATATAACAGATGATTACTTAAAAAGTAAATGTAATTTTATTGCTGGAAGTTGTGAAAATGGAGCTGTTGCAGATTTTATAGAATACATAGAGCATCTAATAATAAACAAATTATAGATGATATTATAACAAAATAAATATAATTTTAGACTACTATATAAAATGCAAATTTTATAGTAGTCTTTTTGTTCTTTCATTTGCTTTCTAGTGTATAGGTTATACTAAAGTATACAAAAAAATATGGGAGAGTTTTAAAAATATTGGTTGTATACTGTTTTTAGTGGCGGTTAAAAAAATTACCAAAGCTAAAATAGTATACAACTTTTTTTGTTGTGCAATTTTTAAATGGAATGAGGTGTTTAAGATAAAACAGATTTATACACAATCATTTATTGAGAAGTATTTAATTGAAATGGCTATATAAACAAAATTTAAAAAATATATGTAGTAAGAGAAAAAATTATAAATAAGAATATAGTTGTTGTTGATATTAATATTATACAACATTGTATTAAAGGAAGTGGACTAAATGGAAATAAGCATCATAGAGGAAAATGACACTAAAATTACTTTAAAACTAGAAGATACAGAGTGTCCTTATTGTAAAAGTAATCAACTTAATATTAAAGGTTGTATGATGTCTAACTTAAATAAGAAATTTTTAAAAGAATTTTTTAAAAAGGAAATATATCTTAAGAAAAATAGGTATATTTGTAAATATTGTGGTAAAACATTTACAATTAAGTGTTCATTTAAAGAAAAAATTTTTGATACTAATTTAAAACCAATATTAAAATTTTTATTTGATATTGATTTAGTTAAAATAACTATATTAGATAAAGAAATTAAAAGGAAATTAAATCTTAATGATGATTGGTATGTTCTTAATCAATGTAAGATTTTAACATTAATAAACAATAAAACTTTAGAAATAAAAGAGTTTTCAAAAATTCAAAGAGAATATAAAGAGAAAAACTTTATTGATGATAAAGAACAAATCATCGTAAATAAAACGACAGATTATGTAGAGTTTAAAAGAAAGGTTAAATATAGAATAACTACATAAAAAGGTGTTACAAAATGATTTTTGATTAAAAGAAAAATATTATAAATTATAAGGAGAAGAATTATGAATAATATATCACTTATAGGACGTTTGGCAATAGACCCTAAAATTTCAATTATAAATGTTAAAGGGGTAGACAAAACTATTGCTAAGTATACTTTAGCAGTAGAAAGGATGGGAAGTAATGATGTAGATTTTATATTGTGTTCTGTTTTAGATAAAGGTGCAGAATGGGTAAAAAATAATGTGAAAAAAGGAAGTAGAATAGGGGTTATAGGCTCTTTAAAAATAAATACATATGAAAAATATGGTATGAAAATTAACAGTGCAGAAATATTGGTTAGAGAGCAATACTTTGCATAGTAATTTTAAAGGATATAAACAAATGATACATATATAGAAAATAGTACAAAAAGGTAAAATAATAAACTCAAAAAATAAAATTATGAAGATAAAAATTACATAATTAAGAAAAGTGGTGAGTTTAAGATGTTTTTTCCAATAGAAATGAATAGTAGAATAGAAAAAGGAGGATAAGATTTATGGAGCAAATAATAATTAAAAAGGATTTAGTGAAAATAACAGATGATTTTATTTTAGGAGTAATTTTAAATGAAGTTATAGAAACTGCTCAAAGGTTTAGAAAAGAATTTATTGATAACAATTGGCATTGTCCTGAATTTTTTGAAATGAATATTGAAAAAATATCAAATGACAATATGCTCAATTTATCAAAATCTAGTATAAGAAGATACATAAAAAAATTAGAAAAATTAGGGTTTATAACAATAGATAAACTTGAGAAAAAACATAAATATAGAGTTAATTTTCAAGTTATTAACAAAGAATTAGAAAAATTAGGAGCAGAACCTATCGAAAAATTAAAAAAAGAAACTACTATTGATAAAGTAGTACAAGTAAAAGAAAAAATAAATTCTAAAAATTTAGAAAATTTAAAAAATAATTATATAGATGAATTTGTAGATTATACACAAATGCAGTTGGAAGAAAAGAAAATAGCCCCTGCTAAACCGAAACAGGAGCTAAAAAAGTTAATTGCTTCCATAAAAGATAATATTGATTATAACATAATTGAAGTGATGCGTCAACAAAAAAATTTAGATGATGAAAATCAACAATTTATAAAAATGTTTGATAGTATTTATCGAATTATACTTGATGTTATGACAACCGAAAGTGGATATATAAGAATTAATAAACAAGAAAAGCCAATAGATGCAGTTAAAGGGATATTTTCTAAAATAGATTTTTCTGTAATAAATGAGGTTATATGGAAGTTAAAAAGGATAGACACTAAAGTTGTAAACTTTAAAAGCTATATTATAACAACTTTGTATAACCAATTTTTAGAAAGAGAATTTCAGGTACAAAATTTAATATATATACATAGACAATATTTAGGGATTGAAATTTAATTTTGGAATGTTTATAAATAAATATAGAATGTTGATAAAGTGTGCAAAACTATATAATAAATAATAATAGTTTCAAAATGAAACAATAGGTTATATTTTTTTGTTTTTAAAAATTCAAATTGATGTATTATGATACATTTTGAATTAAATACCCATATATTATATATAAATATTATTAAATATATAAATATAATTATATACAAAAATATATTATATAAAATTATTATTATATATAAAATTATT